>DAOVEU010000253.1:0-4016 GCA_030668805.1 Desulfobacterales bacterium | reverse complement strand
CTGCCTCGAGCGGTCTATGGCTTGACGAAACCCACAGATCTTTGCAGGGTGCAGCCTGATAACAAAGCTCTCCCTGGAAACAGATGCAGAGGCATGTATTCCTCGAAAGGCCAGATACCGACGGTAGTCAAAACCACCCGGGTTGTTAAAGTTGCGAATCTCTTTAAGCCTTGCAAGACACGCCACACGGTCCCCTAAGCGCAGACCGGCTACAGGCTCCCGGATTGTCACCCGTACCGCACCGCTTACCTTGTAAAAAACGCCTTTCCTTGCCAGGGATTCCGCTTTCAGTATGAAGCGCGTTCGGTCAGGGAATCGTTCCGGATGGCTATCCAATGTACCAATAATGTGCCAGGGTCTGTCATCAACAAAACGGGATACGTAGTTTGCCGGAAGTCGTGGTGAGGTCCAGCTTTGCAGGCTCAAGTAGCCCAGGATAAAGAAAAGAAAAAGGGGAAGCAAGTAGACCTTTTGCCTCTTCGAGACAAAAAGAACGGAGAATAGCAGGACAACAGCAACGACAAGAAACGTGCCGGAAAAGTTCGGCAGCCAAAGGCCCACGACAATTCCGGCCATGAGGGCCAACAACAGGGGAATCAGGGGCCTGGCATAAACCTGTGATCGTTCACAAACTCTCATATTGGCTTAGACGGTTATGCGGTTTAGCCCGTTTGCCTGGTTTGGAGTGCGAAGGCCAACGGCCTGAGCACAGGGCAAGATCGACGTTAGTCTGAGGCGCTTTAAATTTGTGCCATTATAAGGGCTCACGCAAAAATAACTTACCATTTTGGCATCTCAGCTTCAGGCCGTCTTCGACCGACCTGCCCGCCATCGCACTCGCCATAGCAAGTAAGATGCTCGTGCTCAGGCTGAGGCGGGCGGGTACTCATTCCCTGGCCCAGACCTGGTCTATTGACTTTAGTGAGCTAATTCTCCGGTCCTAACGGAAAACAAAGTACGATAGCCAGTCTGTGACATAGCACCAGGGCAGGCGCAAAATCCGCGAAATAGCCAGCTATTCCTGTGGTTTTGCTCAATCGGATCGGCCAAATCCGACCCAAATCTGAGCGCCAACTCTGCCAAGTTATTTTTGCGTGAGCCCTAACCACAATCTCTTGTGTTTTATTATTGACAATTGATGAAACTCTTGCTAATTTTTCATCTCAGAAACTCTACAACTTATTGAAACTATATCACTTTATTGGCTTTGCTGCAATTCCACTATCTATGTTTGACGAGGTAAATTTAGGCTTATGAAACTGTTATTAAAAAATGGAGATATATTAGATCCTTTCACTGGGGACAGAAAAGAAATCGATATCTTAGTTGATGGCTCTAAAGTCAAGACGATTGCCAGAAATATAACAGATAAGGATGCCTCAATTATAGATGCAAAGGATAAGATAGTGATGCCGGGGCTCGTAGATGTCCATGTTCATTTCAGAGAACCTGGTCAAGAATACAAAGAAACAATTTATACTGGCTCACGAGCTGCCGCTGCTGGCGGATTCACAACCGTAGTGGCGGAACCCAATACTGAACCGCCCATAGACACCCCTTCTCGTATTAAGAAGGTCCTTAACATTGCAAGTGACCAAAGTATAGTAAACTTTTATTCTAAAGCATCTATTACAAGAAGAACGGAAGGTAAGAGACTTGTGGATGTTCGGGCTTTAAAAGCTGCGGGTGCTGTTGCTATTTCAGACGATGGACATCCGGTCTATGGCGAAAGGTTAATGAAAAACGCTTTGGAGGCAGGAGCGAAATATGATATTTTGGTGAGTCCTCACTGTGAAGAGTCAGAATTTTATCGACAAAAAGTTTTCAAAAAGAACAAAGGTCGAAAACATCCCCCTTCCTCTCCGAATTTGATGCCTTATTCATCCGACCCTAAGCCGTACACGTCAGAAGAAGGGCTTATCAAACGAGACATTGAGCTAGCTGAAAGAACTGGAGCTAGAATTCATATTTCCCATGTCAGCCGCGCTGAATCTGTAGAAATAATTGCAAAAGCAAAAAAACGCGGCGTAGCAGTTACCGCCGAGGCAACTCCACACCATTTTCTTTTATCAGAAGAGGATGCAGATGAAATTGGAACTAATGCCAAAGTAAATCCTCCTTTAAGATCGGAAGAAGATGTGGCGGCAATAAAAAGCGGATTGATTGATGGTACGATTGATATAATTGCGACAGATCACGCTCCACATTCTCCCGAAGACAAATCAGTTCCATGGCAACATGCCCCTTTCGGAATAATCGGTCTGGAGACCGCATTGGGTTTAGTTTTAACGTATTTGGTTCAGCCTAAGCTATTAACAATACCGCAAGTAATTGAAAAAATGAGCGTGAAACCCGCGCAAATTTACGGTTTGTCATCCGCAGGATCGTTGATTGAGGGACAACCAGCAGATATAACCATAATTGATCCGAAAAAAAATTGGACGGTTAACGCTAATCAGTTCCATTCTAAAGGAAGAAACTGCCCGTTTGACGGCTGGGAACTTTGCGGAAAAGCTGTTATGACAATAGTTGCAGGACGGGTCGTTATGAAAGATGGACAGATTATCGAGGGAGGTGCTGGCCGAAATGCCCAATAGAAAGTTGAATTTGAGTTGGGAAGAATTTAAGAGCCTGAGGCCGTCTGAAAAGGCTAAATACCTCCAGGACAGGAAGGGGCGTATCCAACGTTTAATCTACACCCAGCAAATCAACCGCCAGCTTTTTGAACAGCTTGTGGCCCTCGCCGAATATGTCCAGGAAACAAGCTCTGACGTAAAGGGATCGCGGTACCTGAAAACGCTTCTTGCGAACAGGTCGTGTGGTCTCTACTTTCCACAGTGCTCTACCCGTACCTTTACATCATTTTCACTGGCAGCGCAGTCGCTCGGCATGATGATCCAAGAAATTCGAGATAAAGAACTTTCCGCCATGTACAAAGGTGAGTCAGAGCTGGACACCCTACTCACACTTGCCAATCTTGCCGACGTTATCATACTCCGTCATATGAGCGTTGAACTTACCGACATGTTCACTTACGAGCTGCTTTGCAGGGGGCTTGACACTCTTGTCATCAACGGTGGGAGTGGCTCAGACCAACATCCAACGCAGGCTCTCCTAGAACTTTATACTCTCGTTTCTCACCTGGATATGATGTCTAAAGATCGAACATTCGTGTTGGCAATGGTTGGTGATCTTAAGCGTTCGAGAACTGCCCGCTCCCTATCCTACCTTCTTGCTCTATATCCGAACATCGAACAGATTTTCGTTGCACCGGACGAATTGCAAATGACTGAAGACATATTGCACTACCTTGACGAGCACTCAGTGGGTTATTACAGCACTGATTCACTTGATAGTATCCTCGAAAAAGCTGACGCTTTATACATCATGCGCATCCAGGACGAGTACAGCGCCACATCTGAGGAAGTCCGCCAGAAGTATGGAGAGTATGCTTTAACCGTTGAGAGGGTTAAAAGAACTAAGCCCGAAGCTTGCATCATTCACCCCCTCCCACGACGTCAGGAGATCCCCGTTGAGGTCGATTACGACGCCCGAGCGAAATACTGGGAAGCTGTCTCACGAGGTAAGCACTTGAGAGTTGGCCTCCTGTTGCATATGTTTGGCCTTGACGATATCGAAAAGCTTAAAGCGAAGGCGTATCCCTAGTCTGTCGGGTCTGGGACACCTGCCTCCCTGAACCCTTTTTTTCTTAAAAGGCAACTATCGCAATGTCCACATGCCTTTCCCTCGGCTGAAGGATCGTAGCAACTAAAAGTCATGCTGTAATCAATGCCAAGTTCGATACCTTTTTGAATGATTTCTGCCTTGGTCATATGGATAAGAGGTGTTCTAATTCTTATTTCTGCCTTGCCTTCTACGCCTGTTTTGGTAGCGAGGTTCGCCATGTGCTCAAAGGCCTCAATGTATTCAGGGCGACAATCGGGGTATCCGCTGTAATCGATGGCGTTCACGCCTATAAAGATATCTAATGCCCTGAGCACGTCTGCCCAGGCCAG
>DAOVEU010000312.1:0-3439 GCA_030668805.1 Desulfobacterales bacterium | reverse complement strand
GCGCCCATCATGGGGCGTTTGTCTCGATCCCGATCTCCTCCGCAACCAAATATGGTGATCATACGGCCAGATGTGAGTCTTCTCAGAACAGTCAACACATTTTCCAGGGCGTCCGGCGTATGGGCGTAGTCCACAAAGACTGAAAGCCCAAGGTTATTGGCCACATACTCAAGCCGGCCTGGCACCCCCTGAAGATTCTTGATCCCTTTTTGAATTGTCTCTAAGGGTATACCGAGTGTTATTGCAACACCTGTGGCAGACAGGATGTTGTATACGTTGTGGTTTCCCACCAGAGAAGAGGTGAAACCAAAATCGCCCTCAGGGGTCTGTACTTTGCCTGAGGTGCCGTCTATGGTGAGGTTGATATCTTGAGCCCGGATTTCGGACTCGTCTGAAAGCCCAGTACGCAAGCACGGAACCGAGACCTGGGTATATAACTCCTTTCCCCTGGGGTCGTCCCAGTTAGTAACAGCAGCGGCCCATCTACGCTTTGACCCGACCCCCAGTCGTCCCACACAAAGCTTCCTCTTGCACTGCCAATAGGTTTCCATGTCGCCGTGATAGTCGAGGTGTTCCCTGGATAGATTGGTAAAAACCCCCACATCGAACTCGCAAAAGGCTACCCGATGGAGATCAAGGGCGTGGGATGACACTTCAAGGACCACGTGAGTTGTCCCCGTATCGGCCATCTTGCGCAGCAGCCGCATCAGATCAAGGGACTCAGGTGTTGTCACCGGATTGGTAAAGCTTTGCCCTCCAAATCGGTAGTTGATGGTGCCAATTACCCCGACTTTGAAGTTAGCGGCATTCAAGATTGACTCTACAAAATAGGCCGTTGTTGTCTTGCCGTTTGTACCAGTAATGCCGATCATACAAAGCTCTCGGGACGGATTCCCGTAAAATGCTGATGAGACGGCAGCCAGTGCCAGCCGGGCATCTTCAACCTGAGCCACACTGATCAATGGCGGTCCGGACCACTGCTTTTCTGTTAAGACAGCAACAGCCCCCTTTTCGATCGCCTCTTCAATGTAGACGTATCCATCGCAGCGGTGGCCCTGGATCGCTACAAAGAGCCCTTCGGGCGTCACAGTGCGCGAATCATAATGGATCGAATCGATAATCTGATCTTCAAGCCCAACAAAATGCTTAACCGCTACGGCCCCCAGAAGAAGACTTAGCTTCACCCCATTGTCTTTGCCTCGCATGAGACCCTGAGAGAATTCCCTGCTGGCCGCTGACCCTCCCGCCCAGAGCCTGTGCACTCAGGGGTGGCCAGTTCAGGAGGAACCTTCAAATACCGTAGCGTTTCTCGTATGATACGTCTGAACACCGGGGCAGCTACCACCCCGCCATAATGGTTTTTCTGAGGCTCATCGATCACCACCAGAACGGCAATCTCCGGGTTTTCAGCAGGCACAAATCCTACAAAGGAGGCTATGTATTTATCTTCTGCATACCCCCCTTCCACGAGGTCGGCCTTCTGGGCAGTACCGGTCTTTCCTGCAACCCTGTAACCCCTCAGGGCCGCCCGAACACCGGTACCACCTTTCTCCACGCTTCTTTCCATCATGCGCGTCAAGCGCCAGGCATTTTCAGATGAAATAACCTGCCTTACGGCGGCGGGTTGAAAACTCTTTATTGCGCGGCCTTGCGCGTCCGTCATCCCCTGCACTAGATACGGCTTCATCAAGATCCCATCATTGGCTATGGCGGAAACCGCGGCCGCAAGCTGCAAGGCTGACACAGAAACGCCCTGTCCAAAACAGATTGTCACAGCATCGATCTCAGACCAGCCTCCAACAGGGAGTAAGCTGCCCTGAGTCTCGCCTGGACAGTCAACGCCCAATCTACTGCCAAGACCGAATTCTTTGAGTTTATGGTAGAGGTAGGCCGGACCGACTTTTTCGCCCACCTTGGCAGCGCCAATGTTGCTGGAGTACTTTAGAATATCCTGAAGCGAAAGCGCAGCATAGGGCCTAATGTCATGCACAACATTCTTACCAATCCTGTAGGCCCCCTTCTCGCAGTAAAACTCTGAACGAGGCTTGCAGAGTCCTGATTCCAGGGCTGCAGCACCAAGGAATATCTTGAACGTGGAACCCGGTTCAAAGGAATCCGTAATCGCACGGTTCCGCCACAACCAGGGTTCATATTGGCTAAAGGCATTTGGGTTAAATCGCGGCACGTGGGCCACGGCCAGGATTGCCCCTGTCCTGGGAACGATCACCAGTGCGATGCCCGACTTGGCCCAATACCCCCTTACGCCTTCAGAAAGTGCCTGCTCGACAATATACTGAATGTTTTTGTCAATGGTCAAAACCAGGTTATACCCTGGCTTGCCTTCAGGGGAAGGGTCTTTGGCCGTAAAGCCCCGGCCAAGGGCATCTCTTAAAACTGTCCGGCTACTTTCTTGGCCTTTCAGGAAGGAGTCATAATAGAATTCCAGCCCCTCCAGCCCGCTTCCGTCCGTCCCGCAAAACCCTATTACCTGTGCGGCCAGGTTCTTCAGAGGATAGAATCGCCGGCTCTCTGTGACAAAGTCGATCCCATCCAGATCCAATTCTCTGACCGGCGTGACCTCTGCGGGGTCGGCATGCCTTTTGATCCAGACAAATCTCTTGCCCGATAATAGCTTCTCCAACAGAGGCTCTTGTTTCGCGAGTAGGGCCCGGGCCAGGGCCGAAGCACTCTGTTCCGGAGAACAAATACGGCCCGGATAGGCGCAGATGGAAGCTACATCAAGGCTTACCGCCAGCTCCGCGTAGTTTCGATCATAGATAGTGCCCCGTTTGGATCTGTTGTGAAAGGCCTTTTTGTACTGGTCTGCAGCCCTGGACCGAAGCTGCTTGCCCTCAAGGACCTGCAATTGAAAAGCTCGGCCCACCATGACGGCAAAGCAAACCCCCAGAACAGTCCCCACCACAATGATCCGAAACCGAATCCACCTCAACGGATTCGATTTCTTTTTGCTACGGGTCCTCATGGGATCACCACGACCTGTTTTGAACCAGGCATCACCAGCCCTCGTTGTCGGGCTATGCGCATGATACGTTCTGGAGACCTCAAACGTGCCTCCTCTACCTGTAGCTTCCTGTGAAGATCCATCAAGCGCTGGTGCTCTTGGGTGGCTTCAGTAATTTCATACCCAGTTTGCACGTACTGCACCCTGCACCAGGTATAGACTAAGAGTTGTGCCATGAGGACCACCATAATCGCGACCCATATGGCTATCATGGGATGCCGTCTCCCTTTTTTCACAGCGCCCCCTCTCTAAATTGACTATTGTCGATTGAAAGACTCGGCATCCTTCATTCCTCGGTTTACACTTTTCAAGAATGCGGGCGCCAAGAGATAAATTCTTTTGTTCGTACTTTTTGGTGTCAGGTGTACTTTTTGGTGTCGGGTGTCAGGTTTCAGGTGTCAGGTGCAAGAAACACTG
>DAOVEU010000263.1:0-3918 GCA_030668805.1 Desulfobacterales bacterium | reverse complement strand
ATGGGACGCGAGCTCGGGGCCGACTTCATGCTCAAGGGAACGCTAAACTCGGTTCGGGACCAGATAAGGGGTCAGTACGTGATCCTCTACCAGGTGAATCTCGAGATCCACGACCTGGAGACGAACAGGAAGCTCTGGATCGGGCAAAAGAAATTGAAGAAGGTGGTCTCCCGCAGCCGCTGGACGCTGTAGCAAAGCGGAACATTCCTACGACTTTAGTCGAGTGCCCGCCCTGGCGCCTATGACCATTTACAGTATATGAAGCCCATAATCCAGGGTCTGGGCCAGGGGTTAAATAGTCGAGTTGTCGAGTTGTAAGGTCCTTGAACCCCTGGCCCAGACCCTGGCCCAGACCGAGATTATAGGCTTAGTAGATTAATTTAAGCACGTCGCGCCAGGGCGGGCCTGGATTAGTGGCCTGGTAGTTTATGATAAGGCGTCGCGCCCCTGGCCCAGACTGGGATGACACCAAGGACACATCTGTCCAAGGCGGTCGCGCCAGGGCGGGCAGGGCGGGCACTCGACCAATCAACCCGCCTGCCAACGCCTGTCACAGTATACTGCCTGTATGCCGGCACCCGCCTGCCACCCGCCTGGTAGCTCATGTGTGGCACCCGCCTGCCAACGCCTCGCTCGCCGGGCAACCGCAATGACGGCACAAATCGCAATGGCGGGCAGGTGCACTTTGTTTATTGGCAATGGCGGGCAGATGCATGGCAATGGCGGGCAGGCCACTCGACTACTTGACTCCGCCTCAGGCGGACGGGGCAAAGCCCCTAAGTTCGGTACTACATGAAGGAGTTGCGGAATAACAAATGGGCGCTGCGGGCTGCCTTTGCGGCAGTATTGATCGGGGCCGCGGGTTGCGCACCACAGATGCGGATTTACTCGGACGTGGACCGGTTGATGGCTGCAGCGGATTTTGGCTCCGCAATGGAGCTCGTTGAGAAGAATAAGGAAAAGTACGGCGAGCGGGACTACCTGATCTACTTGATGGATCAGGCCGTACTTGCGCACTACGCTGGCGACTACGCCCGGTCGGCCAAAATCCTCCGGGAGGCCAACCAGGAGTTTGAGGAGCGCTACACCGAGTCTATCACCAGGTACGGCGCCACGTGGCTGGTGAACGACCTTGCCGCCGACTACCGGGGCGAGGATTTCGAAAGCGTGATGATAAACCTCTTTAATGCCTTAAACTATGCCAGGCTCGGGGAGACGGCAGAGGCGCTGGTGGAGGCACGGAAAGTAGATAAGCGGCTAAACCTCATAAACAGCAAGTACGACGAGGACAAGAAGAACGTCTATAAGGAGGACGGGTTCGCCCGTTTTCTCATGGGCATCCTTTATGAGGCAGGCGGCACCTCTCAGGACCTGAACAACGCTTACATTTCCTATAAGAAGGCTTACAAGATATATAAAGACGACTTCAGCCTCAACTACGGCTCCCCTCCACCACCGGCGCTGAAACAGAACCTCCTTTCCGTGGCCGCCTTCATGGGCACAGAGGAGTGGTCGCACTGGAAAAGAAGCCTTTCTGGAGTACGGTTCATCACGTTGGAGCAGAGGAGCAAGAAGGCCGAGGTGTACGTGATCCATTACAACGGCAAGGCCCCAATTAAAGTGGAGGAGGCGATAATAGTTCCTGTGCCCGACCACCACGTTATCAAGATCGCCTTCCCCGGGTACGAGGAGCGGCCATGCAGCATTTCCTCCTCAGTTGTCTGTGCCTCCGGCACCACGGGGAAGCCTGTATACCGCTCTCGGTCCGTTTTGGCCGAGCACATAGGCCGCATAGCAATGAAAAACCTGGAGAACCGCAAGGCCCGGGTCAAGGCAAAGGCCATTGCTCGGGCTACGGTCAAATATGTGACTGGAAAGGCCGCCTCGGACGAGATCCGCAAAAAGCATGGAGATATGGCTGGGCTCTTTGCCGACATACTTACAACTGCCATAGCTGTGGCCACCGAGCAGGCGGACTTGAGGTGTTGGAGAACCCTGCCCGCAGAGGTCCGGGTGGCCAAGCTTATGGTTGAGCCCGGCGACTACAATATCACTGCCGAGTGCCTGGGGCAGCGTGGCGGTGTGGTGAGAAGGCTTGACCTGGGCACATACACCCTGGAGACGGGTGATAAGAGGTTCATCATCTTCCACACATTCGATTAGGAGGTCTCCCCAGCGGTGCTGTGAGTTTGCAAGGAGAGGTCCTCTTAGACATGGAATGAGGTGTGGGCCTGACAGTCTCCCTGTTGTTTTAGAATCCTAGTCTGAAACCAAAAGACACAGCGCTATCCGACATGTCCCAGTCTTTGGGGTCGTCATCAATATGGACTTTGATGTACCTGTATTCAAGGACAATTGCTCCGTTTTCCACAACATAAAGACCGACGCTGGCCCTTGTTTCCAGGTACCTCTCCGAATCCCGGGAACACAGAGGGTCAGGGGCCGTGCAGACACTTGCTGAAACCTCCAGAGGTATAGGCGAAACCGTTTTGGGAATCTCATATGCTGCTGAAAGCAAAAAGCCTAAGGCCATCAGATCACCGTCTTTATGATCCTTTTCCACTTCTCCCAACAAGCCCTTAAAGCCCAAATTGCATTTCAGTCCGGGAGTTAGTATTTCATCTCCCAGGGTCAACTTTACATCCGCTATCTTGTATTCATCATGATTATCCTCATACACGAAGCCAATTCCGGTTGTTAAAGTGCGCTGGTCAATGGCGCGCGTGGCATCAAATATAGCTTCCAAACCCGAGTGACTTGCGTTGATCTGAAGATGATAGGGGTTTGCAAAGGAAATACCTGATGTGATTATTATGATGAACACGATTGATCCAATAATCCTTTTCATTTTATCGTATCCTCCTCTTGTTGTTTCTGAGAAAAACGTATAGCAACCGGCCCTCTTTTGTCAACGCCAGACCATCTCACGTTTTTCTTTGCATGTTAGCGCGTCGGGCTCAAACGCCCCATACCTCTGCCTGAATATTGAGTTCCTCTAATCTCTTCCTCGCAGCCGCCACAGAACCTTCCGGGACAACAACCCAGAATACGGCATCGTTCTCCTTCGACCATTTTGAGAAAAGGGTCCATTGATCTTCAGTGTGTGGATCGTCAATTGAATCGGCGGTCTCAACTTCAAAGACCTTAAAGCGATCCTTTCTGCCAGTTATGTCCGGAAGGTGACCCTTGCCGCTCTTTTTCCATGTTATTTCTTTTGGTTTTTCAAACTCCCGTAAATCCGCTCTTACGTCAAGGTAATTTTTCTCGATGAGAACGTTGGCAACATTCTTCACCATATTGTCATGACTTAATTGAGATTTCCGCTTTGCCATTTCTCTCCTCCATCCTGAATTTGTTGAGATTATACCGGCCTGTCTGTTGAATATACAAAAAACCTGTGCATACCGCCAAGTACGTGAGAACCACACAAGCTGTCAAGATATATCACAATCACAACACCAGAAGAGTAAGATCGCGTTTCGCCTTTTGCATATAATTTTATTGATAAAAATCCTTGAATATGGGAGAATATTTTTACTGTACAGCTTCCCCCTTACCCCTGGCCCAGACTCTGGCCCAGAACAAACGGGCGGGATAAACCCCTGGCCCAGACCGGGTTTTTATATGGCACCGCTTATTATTCTGGTGTCGCGCCAGGGCGGGCCGCCCCTACCTGCCCGCCATCGCGAGCGCTCAGGCGAGGCGGGCGGGCGTAGGGTCGGCTTTATGCCGACCGCTCAGGCACGTCGCGCCAGGGCAAGGCATGACCCTCTCCTCTCCGAGGTGTAGGCTCTACGAGCCGGAGGCTGCCAGGGGAGAGGGGATTAATATTAACGTCTCGGAATTTCTACAACTGGTTGTAATCATTTATCTTTCAATGGCACTTTTCTGTGCCATCAATATGGAATAATGGAATAG
>DAOVEU010000271.1:0-3851 GCA_030668805.1 Desulfobacterales bacterium | reverse complement strand
AGTGGCAGTTTTTCTGTCATTGATCTGGAATAATGGAATGTTGGAACAATGGAATATTGGGAATAAACGGCCGAAAAAAATCATTTCTAATTGTTTTCATTCCCCTGCCCGCTCGCCAAGCTTGCGAGGCAGGCGGGTCTTAACCCAATATTCCACCATTCCACCATTCCACCATTCCATTATTCCAATTGGGGCGAAACCCCTAAGTTCGTTCAAGTACGAATGTACGTATTTATTTTATGTGACATTGCCAAATTCATGGGAAACTTCGTGGACGTTATTGACCAGGTTGAATGACTCTGATGATAGGAAATTCAAAGATACTATATGTGTCGCAGCGAAAAAGGCAGGCTTTAATAAGGCAGAAAGAGTTAAAGTTCAACGTACTTTACGAATTAGGTATTGCAACTGCTATAGGTGCTTGGGCTATACGGTGGAGTGATTTTAGGGTTAATAATTTCAAGGAGCCAAATGGGACGCTCTTAACTATTTAACTTGATAATCTCAATTGGGTATGCTATTCGGTTTGCATGCCGAGAAAATCACGAATAGATGCTCCGGGAGCCCTCCACCACATCATTGCCAGGGGCATTGAAAGAAGGCGAATATTCGGGCATCAGTACTGCGGTCACAGCGTCTTGATGGCAAAAAGAAAAAACGACTGGCAGGATACGGACAAAGTACTAGGGATGTTTGGTGACAAGGCTGGTCCTGAACTACGTCCCCAATAGGCCCCCGATATGTTCAACACCTGAGTGTGGCGATCAACTTCTTTGGGTCCAGCAGGATTTCAAAGGCATGCTTGATGTGGGTCACCATAATGTCGGCTTGCAGCATGGCCTTGGTCGTGGCACCTTCTGCCTGAATGGTGCATATGGAAAGCCCGGCGACCTTGAACATCTCCACATCAATATTGCCATTGCCCACACAGACCGTGCGCTCTGCTCCGATCGATTCAACAAAGGCCCGTTTCTCATGGGCCGTTCTGGTTACAACCGGATCAATTTCTGAAGAACCCGGCAGGGCACGTTTGAGGGTCCCCCGTGTGTCGCCAGAAAGGACGTAAATCTTGAAACCCCTGGCCTTCAGCTTTTCCAGATAATCAACGACCCCGGGAATGAAATCTCCCGATTCGGTCAGTGTGCCATTGAAATCCAGGACCAGGTTTTCCAGCTCAACGGAACCCCAGCCGGGCACAGCAATCGTTTTCACTCTTGTCTTGAGCCCCCTCCCCTATCCACTCAACATAGGCAACTTAGCTCCGCTTCGCTCCGCAATTGGAATGGTGGAATAATAGGTTGTAGAAATCCCGAGACGTTACATCATGTCTTTATTACTCTGTTCTACGGCACGATCAATTTCAGCTTTGAGCTGAGGCGGCAGGCCAGGAATATCGACACTCAAAAACCCTCGCACAATGGTCGCAGTGGCTTCATCTTCACTCAAACCACGAGACATAAGGTAAAGAATCTCCTCTTGCGCGATCTTGCCAATGGCAGCTTCGTGAGACATTTCCACGCCATCCACCTTGCCCTCCAGTTCAGGTATGGCGTGAATCGATCCCCCGTTGAGGATGAGACCATGGCACTCCAGATGGGCCTTCACCCGTGGCACCTCTCCCACTAGATCCCCTCGGGCAATAATCTTTCCACCGTTGGTGATGGCCCGGGAAACGATCTCGGCTCGGGTATCCGGCTCTTTCAAGAAAATGCGGCCCCCCACGTCCATTTCGGAGTTAGGGCTTCCCACAAGCAGACTATAAAAACGGGCCACCGCCCCCTTTCCAACCAGGTGGGTCGTGGGATACATCTGGACAGACTTCACCGGCTTCATAGAAATGTAATTGTTGAGGAAAAGGCCCCCTTCCTCAACCATTCCCACCGATCTGGCCCGCACCATCGTCCCTTCAGCCCAGTGGTGGATCATGGTGAAGCTGAGCTTTGCGCCCTTCTTGACGTAAAACTCAGAGATTCCTATGTGGAGCCCTCGCCGTAAATGGGCAGCCGCCGCACATCCTGTGATCACATGAAGCTCCGCCCCTTCTTCAGCGATCACAATGTTGTGCACATTCTGGCTTAGGCCTTCCTTTTCCAGATACAAGCACGCTTGAACAGGATAGACAACCTTGCTCCCCGGAAGGGCCCTGATGACATAGCCGTTATGCAGGTCAAGGTGAGCCCTGGCTGTGTACTTATCGGTGTCCACGGCCACCAATTTCCAGTAGTAATCCTCAACCCAGTTATATTGCTTCAGCGCTTCCCTGATGGGTATCACCTCCAGCCCTTCCTGCTTGGAATGGGCGTGGAGTACCGCCGTATCTTTTTGCACAAAGGTGCCCGACCTATCCGTTTCCTCGGCATCGATCCCCGCCAGCAGCATCTGCTTCTTATCAGCCTTAGATAAGTCACTCAGGTCCTCTACATAATCGTGGGAAACGGGTTCTGACTGGTATGCATCAAGATCAATGTCCGGGCCAAGCACTGCCTTCTTATCCTGGGCCTGTCGAGCCTTTTCCTCTAAATCGCGCATCTTACACATTCCTCATATCCAACCTTGCTGATACACCTGAAAATTTCCCGGGGGTTGCTCGTGCAAGTCAACACACCGTCGTAAAGAACCTGTCCTTTGTCCGCTGTCACATAATCCAAGATGAACCCGGTGTGGGTAATGATCAGCCCCATCTTGGTCCGTTCTTCGCGCTTCTCTTTCTGTGTCTTTTTAGCGTTCACCCTGAAGTCCCGTTGCAGCAGGTTGCTGATCGCGTTTCCTATCAGGGAAATATTCTCTAAGTCAACACCCGACTCCGGCTCATCAAAGAGCAACAGGTCTGCATCCTGCGCCATTAGTTGCAACAGTTCCGAACGTTTGATCTCACCGCCGGAAAAACCCGCATTGATGTCACGCTCCATGAATTCAGAAAAGTTCACCTTTTCCGCCAGGGCCTCTGCATCCACCTCGCCTTTTGCGCAGATCTGAACCATTTGCCTGGTCTTCACGCCATGAATGGTGGGAGGCCGCTGGTAAGACACGCCGATGCCGAGCTGCGCTCGTTCGTCAACAGGCATATCGGTGATGTCTTCTCCTTTGAAAACAATCTTTCCGCCTGTGACCCTGTACTGCGGGTAACCCATAATCGTCATCAATAAAGACGTCTTGCCGGAACCGTTCGGGCCAAACAAGATATGGGTCTCACCCGGATGAATTTCAAGATCGATGTGCTTCAGGATTTCCTTGTCGCCAAGCTTAACCTGTAAATCCTTGACTTGTAGCATCTTTTCTCTCCTTGCCTCAAATACTCACTCTGCCAATTTGTTGAACATCATACATATGCGGATGCCGTGTTTCAAGGGGTGTGAATCACGGCTGTTGGCAATGAGAAAATCCATGTCCGTCTGGCTACGTATTTAGCTTTGGGGAAAAGGTTTCAGGTTTCGGGTGTCAGGTGTCAGGATCGAGAAACTTGAAGACCTGAAACCTGACACCTGACACCTGACACCTGACACCTCACAATTGAACTCAATAACCAACAATCTTGATTTACACCCTGTTTCAAGTCATTAAAGCGTACTGCTCCTTTGCCTGAGCATTGAGTTCATGACTGTATCATGAAGCAGTGGTCGGAAGGCCTTGATTCGTTCATTTTCCCGGTTGGGATGGATTCGGTTGGTCAGGAGGATCACGATCACACCTTTTAAGAGGTCCACCCAGAAGGAGGTTCCCGTAAAACCAAGATGGCCGACACTCTGATCAGAAAAATACTGCCCGCTGCTCGAATCAGGCCGGGTAGGGGTATCAAACCCCAGAGCCCAACTCCCGACATCAGACTGGCGCTGAAAAAAGGTTTGCACTAC
>DAOVEU010000236.1:0-4245 GCA_030668805.1 Desulfobacterales bacterium | reverse complement strand
AAATGGCTTCTTGGCTGTCAAAATGAAAATATTCAGATTCCCCTCAGCGGCTGCCCGGAAAAGGCTGGATGCAATCGTGAACCGCCATCTTGCCTTCAAGGCCAGGGATGTCCAGGTTGTTAAAAGGATACTTGCAGATGTTCGAAAAAACAAAGACAGGGCCTTGATCGAATATATTAACCGCTTTGATGCCCCCAGGCTCACCGCAGACTCCCTGAAGGTGACAAAGAGCGATATCAATACGGCCCGTCGTCGTGTGGACAAAGGGTTTCTCAGGAGCCTTAACAAGGCTGCAACACAAATCGAGGCCTTTCACAGGCATCAGGTTGAGCAATCCTGGTTTACAACCAATGTTGACGGAACGCTGCTGGGTCAGCTTGTTCGGCCGGTCAGTGCTGTGGGTGTGTATGTGCCTGGAGGGAGAGGAGGCCAGACACCTCTGGTCTCTTCAGTGCTGATGGGATGCATCCCTGCCAAGATCGCAGGTGTCAAAAATATTTGTATTACCACTCCTCCGACCAAAACCGGTGAGGTAAACCCCTATCTCCTTGTGGCAGCACATAAGGTGGGAGTGGACACTATCTATAAGGCCGGAAGTGCCTGGGGGATCGCAGCCCTTGCCTATGGTACTGAGACAGTTCGGCAAGTGGACATCATTGTAGGACCGGGCAACATCTATGTGACCCTTGCCAAGAAGATGGTTTCCGGCACGGTGGGGATTGACATGGTTGCAGGTCCCAGTGAGATTCTGGTCATCGCTGATCAAGAAGCAAACCCGGACTATATCGCGGCCGACCTTCTATCTCAGGCCGAGCATGACCCCCTTGCGTCCGCGATCCTGCTGACAACTTCTTCCCGGTTGGCCAGGGCAGTGTCTGATGCCCTCATGGAGCAACTAAAAGACCTTCCGCGAAGGGCCATTGCCGAGGCATCGATAAAAACGTACGGGGCTATCGTTGTGGTACCTGATCTTCCCGCTGCCTTTGACCTTGCCAATCAGATTGCCCCCGAGCACCTGGAGCTTCACCTTGAAGAGCCATTCCAATACCTTGGCCGTATTCAAAATGCAGGCGCAGTCTTTCTCGGGCCATATACTCCTGAACCTGTAGGGGACTACATAGCCGGACCAAACCATGTCCTCCCCACAGCAGGAACCGCCCGGTTTGCCTCAGCCCTTTCCGTGGATCACTTTATTAAAAAGACCAGTGTTGTTTACTATTCTAAAAAGGCCCTGAAAAAAGACCGCGCCGACATTGTGCGACTGGCAGAGATTGAGGGTCTCTCGGCCCACGCCTGGGCCATAAAGATAAGGAAGAAAAGATAGCCGCCCTCTATCGGAGGCGTTCAAAACTTGTTTTCTACAGTGCAAGTACAGAGAAAGGTGGCAAGTTATGAAGATTTTAGTGGCTGACGATTCTGCGTTAATGCGTCACGTGCTTGTCAAAATTCTCACTGAGGCTGGTGTCGAAAGTGTTGTGCAGGCTTGGGACGGTCAGGCGGCTGTACAAAAAGTCGCAGAAGAAGCTCCGGACCTGGTGCTTATGGACTGGGTCATGCCCAAGATGACTGGCATTGATGCTGTGAAAAAAATTCGCGCAAGCGGAAACAAGGTTCCCATCATTATGTGCACAACTGAGGGCGAACAGAACCGCATTGTCGACGCGATTAAAGCAGGTGCCAACAATTTCGTGGTCAAACCCTTTGATCCTAAAATAATCATGACAAAGATTAAAGAGACTCTGACAAAAGTTTCCTCCTAGCTGCATTCCCAAAAAGGTAACCGTTCACGGGTTCAGAGGTTCAGGGTTCACCGAAACTCTGAACGCCTACCGCTTACTTAGCCTTTGCGTCCCAAACCTGGATCAGGTAATCCTTCTGGTCTTCAAAAACCTGGGCCTGCTCCTCAACCACTTCCTCGGCCTGGCTTGAGGTCATCTTTCGGGTCTGGTTGATAAAGGACGCAACTCGGCCGAGGTAAAGGGGGGTTACCAGGTTGACCAGTTGGGTCCGGTTGTGGGTCCAACGGTGGAAAGTGGCTGCGGTCTCATACAGTACCATGACCCAGGTCTTCAGAGGCATGGCAAACTTGGTCTTGGCCATGGCAGCGCACCTCTTGAGTTCTTCGAAACACTCCGGGCAAAATATATCCCGATAGAGACCCTTAAAGTGCCGAAAGCCTGTCTTGTACTCTGTGACCAGCCTGCCCAGATCAACCTGGATTGGCTCAGGCTCCATAGTCTCCTGCAGCCCGAAGAGGGGAACAGTTCTACTCCCTTTGATCGCCTTCCACGTAGCTTCATTTTGCTCCATGAGAACAAAGAGGGTGTGGATCACCTGCCGGAACATGGGCCCAAGGGACTCGGACGGATCTTTGGCGTCATGTATCTTTACCCCCAGGTTGGACTGACAAATCTTGAAGTTGTTGGTGATGGCATTAGTCGTCATCCAGATGTCAATACCATAGCGGGCCACGTCCGTGTCCCAGACATCCTGCTCGATGTAGTATGCTGCCAGCTCGCCAGCAAAGGCAAAGTCCCCGCCAATGGGCTGGCGGATGCGCAAACCGTAAAGGGCACGGGTGAGATTATAGACAATGTTGTTGGTTATGGTGCCGTCATACTTGTAGCGGGTGTAAACAGGGGAGACATATTGGTATTCCTTTTCCAGAATTGGTTCCAGAAGGTATTTGACCCAATCGCTGGTAATTGAACGCAGGTCCGAATCGACCACCATGCAGGCCTTGACCTTGAGGCGCTTGGCCGCCTCGAACGCGGATCGAAAGGCCGAGCCCTTGCCGGGAGCCCCTCGGTAGATGGAGACGATCTTCTCCTGCCATGGCTTGATCTCGAATTCCTTGACTACCTCACGGGTGTCGTCGGTGGAACCTCCATCAGCAACAAGTATCACACATCTTTTGTGCTTGTAATGCCTGGCCAGGCCGTGAGTGACCATCTGAATCACGTGTTCGATGGTCCTCTCGTTGTAATAACAAGGGATTCCCACAAGGATGTCTGCGCTCTCTATTTCTTCAATTCTTTTTGAGGTATAGCCTCTAAGTGCCGTATCATACCGCATGGCTCCTCTGCTCCTTCCAGTGATCTTCCTGGCCGTTCCACGTCACCTGGCAATCCGCAATCCGCAATCCGCAATCCGCAATCCGCAATCCAAAATCCCTAAATCCCTGTATGCCCAAAGCCACCCTCATTCCGCTCTGTTTCTTCAAGAGCATCCGCAACTTCCAATTGCGCTTGATAGACCTTCTGAATGACCATCTGGGCGATCCTGTCACCACGGCGTATGGTATACGGTCTTTCCCCCAGATTGATGAGCGCAACCTTTATCTCACCCCTGTAATCAGCATCGATGGTGCCTGGAGCATTGATGATACCGATGCCGTGCTTAAAGGCAAGGCCACTTCGAGGACGGATCTGTGCCTCAAAGCCTCGAGGAAGAGCGATAGCGATCCCTGTGGGAATCACCGTTACGGAACCTACAGGGAGCTCCTGATTATCTTTGATAGCTGCACAGAGATCCATCCCGGAAGATTGCGGAGTCATGTAACGGGGCAGAGGGATATCTGAATCGTGTTCTGGGTGAAGGCGAAGGATCTTGATTGTTGGGGGAGTCATTTGTCACTGGTCATTGCAAGTGAGCTAAAGTTGATGAAGTGAGCTAAAGTTTATGAGAAGAGTGCCTAAAGTGAACTAAAGTGCCTAAAGTTAAGGGATGGACATGATCGACTTGTGATCCTTGTTTCGTCTTTTGATTTAAGCACCTCAATTCACGGAGTAGAGAGAGCCAAGAGTACGAAAGGAACATAATTGGCTTATGTTTTTTGGATTCTTAACTTTAGGCACTTTAGCTCACTTTAGACACTTTAGGCACTTGTCTCAACTCACTTTAGACACTTTCCTTTAGAGGCTCAAAATATCCTCATACGACGCCTTTTCATCGACCGGCCCAAGGAGGACCAGAGACACAGCACTGTCTTGGAAGATGTCCTGTGCCAGGTTCAATATATCTTCGGCCGTGACCTTTTCGATTTCATCCACCAGCTCTTGCAGGGGAATATGACGGCCAAAATTTATCTCGTTGTGAGCAAGACGAGTCATCTGGTTGCTAGTGCTTTCAGTAGCAAGATAGAGTCCTCCCTTAAGGTGTTCTTTAGCGTTTTTGAGTTCAGAATCGTCTACCGGTTCTTCCTTGAGCCGTTTCATCTCCCTGGCGATGAGGCGAAGAACCTCT
>DAOVEU010000364.1:0-3023 GCA_030668805.1 Desulfobacterales bacterium | reverse complement strand
TTATAACAAGGATGGCAGATACGCGGCCCCTACCGATTACATGGTGACTCAAACCATTAAGGCTGACAGCAACGGCGTTTTTACCTATGCCGCACCAAAGGCTGGCTGGTGGGGTTTTGCCGCCCTGAACACCTCGGACACTAAGAAAAAACACCAGGGTGAGGACAAGGATATCGAACTGGGAGCAGTCCTATGGGTGAAATTTCACGACATGAAGTAGTGAGAAAAACAAGTCAAATTACCGCCACCAGAGGTGGTGGCTTGTTCTATTAGCCCTGAATTTTAAAAAGCTGCTCGAGGAAATAGACGCTTACATCAGGCAAAATCATGGTAGGGATGGTCGTCTTCAGGATCATACAGGGCATCATAGTATTCAATCACCTGAGCATGTTCGACGGCCCTAAATCTATGGGCACACATCGGCCTTATTTCAACCCTGTGTCCGGAGCGCAACCGGATGGTTGTTTTTTCATCGGTCTCAAGATCTACCAGGGAGACTTCTAGCTCACCTGAAATCACATAGAAATGTTCGGTCTTCACTTTGTGGTAATGGCCACCCCTAAAGTGATTCTCTCCCGGATTCAGTGAAAAATACCCAAGGTGCTTGAAGGGTTGACCATCCGCAATCAAGGCCAGTTCGCCTCTGTCCTGCAGGAGCCTCTTTTCTCTTAAGAATTCTTCAGTCACCGGAAGTTCTTCGATCTTAATCTTTTCAGTAATAACAAAATCCTCACCAGTAATGCTTTTTGTACTGGCGATAGTACTCGGCAGTAATCCTCAGACCCTCTGACAAACGGGTTGAAGGGGACCATTTGGTATGGGCCGTAAGTTTGCTATAGTCAGTGACTACGTCTCCCACCTCGATGATCTTTCGGTCTTCGGGCCAGGGAACATGGGCAAAGCTGCCGGACCCGCAGGCCTTGATAATCTCTTTTACCAATTCCACGAAAGTGACACGCTCGTTGGTCCCGATGGCATAGACCTCGGCCACGCAGTGCTCCTTTTCTCCCAACAGCAAAAGGCATTCAACCACATCATCCACATAAATCAATTCTCGCTTCTGGCTCCCGTCCCCAAATACCTCTATCTGTTGATTGTCAAGGGCAAGGCGCATCAGATAATTCTGGACGCCATACTTGGCATGCCGCATCTGATGACGGGGGCCGTAAGTATTGCCTAAACGCAAGGAGGTGGGTCGAAGCCCACATATCTTTCCGTATAACATGTGGTACCATTCCACGGCCTGCTTGGACACAGAATAGATGTCCATGGGGTTGAGAGGGGCCGTCTCGGTAATAGGCGGGTTTTCGACTCGGCCATACTGGGCACGTGTTCCAACATAGATAACCTTTGCTTCAGGATTGCGATAACGCAAGGATTCAAGGAAATTGATCTGGGGCACGACGTTCGTCTGGATGTCAAAAACGGGGTCTTTCATCGAATCCAGATGGCAGGAATGCATACCGATGTTAAAGATGATATCCTGGTTGCGCACATGGTGATCCATGGCCGAGCGATCTCCAATATCGGCTATCACTACCTTGACCCTGTCTTTGATCGCCTCGATGTTGAAGAAGTTAGCCCCCAGGTCTGCCATGAGGCCATCATACAGCGTGACCGAAGCCCCCAGTTCAACCAACCTGGCGGCCAGGTTGCTCCCCAGGAAGCCGAGCCCCCCGGTGATAAGTACGTTTCTTTTGGCGTAAAACTTGTGTCCTTCCATATGGCGTTCTCTTAACAGGGGAGCATTACTGATTTCTTGCCAGCGTCAAAAATCCCCCTTTAGAAAAGGGGGACTTTTCAAACTCCCCCCTGATCCAAAAACTCTCTCACCTTCTTGAGCATATCTTTGAGATTATATGGCTTGCCGATAAACCCGGCAGCGCCAGATTCGAGCGTCTCCTTTACCTTGCCGCTGCCAGGATAGCCACTGGCAATGATCACTTTGACTTCGGGGTCAATTTTAAGAAGTTCCTGCAAGCATTTGTGCCCGCCCATGCCAGGCATGCCTACGTCCAGGATCACCAAATCAATCCGGTCCTTTTCCGTCTTATAGATCTCAACGGCCCTTTCCCCGCTTTCAGCCATGATGGCTGTGTAACCATACTGCCTTAACATATCTTGTGCAAGATTCAGCAGAGCCTCCTCATCATCAACAAAGAGTATTGTTTCATGGCCACCACGTATTTCTGCTTCCTTTTTGGGCTCTACTTCTTGCTCCACGTCATCTACCTCTAACACTGGAAAATAAATCCTAAAGACCGTCCCCTGGCCAGGCTCACTGTAACACATGATGTGTCCACCATGACTTTTTACAATACCGTAAACCATGGCCAGACCAAGCCCTGTTCCCTTGCCTAATTCCTTTGTGGTGTAAAAAGGTTCGAATATGTGTTCCAATATCTCCTTGCCCATACCATGTCCGGTATCCGAAATACTCACCAGGACATATTCCCCAGAGACGACTTCCACATGGGCCTTACAGTATGTTTCATCCAGGATCACGTTTTTCGTTTCAAAAACAAGTTTGCCCCCATCCGGCATGGCATCCTTGGCATTAATCCCCAAATTCATCATGATCTGTTCAAGCTGGATAGGATCTGCATTGATGGTCTTAAGGTCTTGAGCCAAATGCAATTCGATATCTATCATCCTGGGAATCGTTCTCTGAAGTAGCGTGTGGGCCTGTATTACCTCCCGATTAAGATCCATTGGCCTCAACTTGCTTTCCACTTTCCTGCCAAAAACGAGAAGTTGTCTGGTCAGTTCAGCAGCCCTCCGAGTTGATTTGTCAATCTGGTTCAAATAACGACTCTCGGGCTCCTTTCCCTCGGTTTTCATTGACAGCAGTTGAACATAACCCGATATAGCCTGAAGAATATTGTTGAAGTCATGGGCAATGCCTTCAGCCAGGGTGCCAATGGCCTCCATCTTCTGAGCGTGCTGGAGTTGGGCTTCCAATTTCTTTTTTTCTTCCTCGGCCCGCTTGCGATCCGTGATGTTATGCATCAAACCCTGAAGAA
>DAOVEU010000007.1:0-14417 GCA_030668805.1 Desulfobacterales bacterium | reverse complement strand
CCGCTTCAGGTGCTTGCAGCTCTAACCAACCAGATGAGGAAGTTGATCCTGGCCAAAGATTTCATTCATGGCAGGCATGGCGGCGGCTGGAAGCAGGATCTAAGCTACGCGGCTTTCCAGAAAATCATATTGCCGGAGCTTGAAAAGCGCGAACCAGACTTTTTGACCAGCAAAGCACACCCCTTTGCTATTTACATGGCGCTCAAGCAATCAGGCAACTATACCTTTAAAGAGCTCATCAGGGCACTGGAGGTCCTCCTTGAGGCTGACATTCGACTGAAGCGTTCCGGCCAGGATGGCAAGATGGTGATAGAACATGCCATCCTGCGTATCCAGAATCTGCAATCAGACGGTGGCCAGCATCAAGCTTAGTCCGTTAGTTGTGAAATTCGTGTTTTTTCTGGCAGAAAATCTTAAAAGATAATCACGAAAACACGAAAGATTGAAAGCACGAAATAAAACAACATTCAAACTTTCGTGTCTTCGTACTTTCGCGCTTTCGTGATAGATTTATTTTCTTTTTGGTTCCGGTTTATCCGGGTTAGGTGTAAATCTCTTTGTAACACATCTCCCTTTCAATATCTCTAATTTTTTTGGACAACAAGTCTATCATCTCCCTGTCCAGATTCAGGAATTGAACAGCTACACTTTCCAATTTTTTTGCCATTCGCCCACTGACCGGGAAGATCCTTACGACTTGTGCCTCTACATCAAAACTTTCTTCGCCTACTTGCAAGATTAACTTGAGTATTTTTTTCGGCCTTACCGGATGATCTTTACTGTGAGTGAACTTGGCCCCGCCAATTGAAATGTCAATAATGTTCACTTTCTCTTCATTTAGTAAAAGGACTATACCACTGTCAGCCGTCGGTTCCAATCTGTAAAACAGCCTCAGGTTGAAAGGCTCACGGCCGGGTTCTTGTATTATTACAAGAGCCTCTGCAGTTCCAGATCCGGACAGCCTGTAGTCCCTGACAATCTCCGCCAGCCTTCCAGTGATGAAATATCTAGCCGGACCATCTTTTTCCCTGACAAGGTAAGTTACATTGACTCTTTTTCCAATACGATAGGTTCCGATGGGCGGGGAAGTTTGAGACAGAATTATCCTTTCGTCGTCAAGGTCATAGACAGTTGCACTCCTGACATCAATCGTTTCTTCCGACCAATCAAAATCAAGAACAATATCTACATTTGATCCCGGACTGATGTTCATCCCCAATCACCCTTTTCGTAACATACCACAAGCTTCAAATAATGACACAACTCTCCTCTTCCGTATACAAGGGCCTTCTTGATACCTTCTGACAAAGGGAGTTTTTTCATATGGTGGTTTTGATTGTGATTTTATAAAGTTTGCAAAAATCATACCCTGGAACGGTTTATTGCCGCACGCCTGAATGCCCTTTCCCAATGAGGTGATTCTGCGTCACCAGCGTGCTGTATGCCGCCTGGGGATGGCCCAGCACCCACATGAGGTTTCAGCGCAATAGTGACATTTTTTTGACGGCATGAGACAGAACACTAACTGAGACCTTCAACAGAACGTTCAGTATGTGAAGGTCAACCTTCCCGGGGGGGGCCCAAAAGTACGTGTTTGTCAGAGTCGAGCTTTCGATTATTACTCTTGAACTCTGGTATGAATATTGCTTTACCCCACATAGGGATACTACATAATCTTCGCTCTTCCTAAAGAATCTGGATCGTTTTACTATGAATAAAAACCAAAAAAATACGGAACCTGCTGATTCAAAGAAAGCCACAGGGAACGGACCTCCATTAAGAATCGGTGAACTCTTAATCAACGAAGGGCTCCTGAAAAAGGAGGATGTCGAGAAAGCACTTTCCATTCAAAAGCAGGAAGAAGAAATACGAAAACTCCCCCTGGGTCAAATTCTTGTGAAAATCGGAGCGTTATCAAAATCCGACCTGGAAGACCTCCTCAACCATCCTGTTCTGAGAAAAAATATTGGTACATTAGCGACAGAGAGAGGGTTGATTAATAACGACCAATTGAAATTCTGTTTGCAAAAGAAACAACCGACTCAACTTATCGGTGAAGTATTTATAGAAGAAGGGTTACTTACCCCTGACGACATAGGGCGGCTCCTCAAGGAACAGATCAGCAGTCCAAGGCTTGGAGAACTGGCCGTAAAACTAAGATTAATCAGTGAAAAGGATCTCGAGACCGCTCTGAGAATTCAGAAATCCTCACGGAAATTGGGTGAAATTCTTTGCGATTTAGACCTCCTCAATCCCCTGGATCTAAACCATGTTCTAAACAAGTATAATAAACAGTTGGAGCTCGGCGACACTCTTTTAACGCTGGGCTACATAAACAAGGAACAACTCAATGTCGCCCGTCAGGAACAGAACTACAGCACAGACTCTCTGAGGGAGATACTGATACGAAAAAAGTTTGTCACTCAGCAACAGGTCCTATCGGCTCTGGCTAAACAGTACAATATCCTTTTTAAGAGTCTGGAAGGATTCGCGTACAGTGAACAGGGGAAAGATGCCTGTGCCCGTGTTATCAGCCAAAAATATGCTGAAAAGCACCTGATTCTGCCAATCTCATTAGAAGGTAACAATCTGACCCTGGCCATGTTTAAACCGGAATATATGCAAGCCGTATACGAGTTAAAGGCTATGTACAGTCATTTTAATATATCGTGCATACTCACCACAGAAGAAAAATTTGAGGAACTTTTTTCGATCCTTTACAGCAAGCACCTCAGTGGTACCACGTCATTGGATGATGAAGAGGAAATAGACACACATGAAGCTGAAGTCGATTTCATGGAGCTTAACCTTGAAGAAGAGATTCAAGGAATGGATGGAGAGGGACCTGCTTACGGGGCTCGGGATATCGAAGCTGAAGAGATGGTAAATTTTATCATCAAATACGGCATTATGAATGGCGCAAGCGATATTCACATTGAGCAGGATCGGAAGGGCGTAAAACTCCGTTATCGATTAGACGGTGTTCTGCGAGAGGCGACCATACCATGGTTGAAACGAAAACTCCGAGAAAAGGTCGCTGGTGTTGTTTCCCGCATCAAGATCATGTCAAACCTTGATATTGCTGAAAAACGACTACCGCAAGACGGCGTTTTCCGAATAAACTATTACGATAAAGAAAAAGGGGAGAAAGTCGACCTTGATTTCAGGGTCGCCACATGCCGTGCTATTGTAGGAGAAAATGTAACGATCCGAATCCTCGACCCCCGTAAGGCTAACGTTGGCCTTGAAAATTTGAACCATTCCCCTCATGTTCTCGTACCGTTTAGGACACTCCTTAAAAGCTCTGCGGGGATGGTCTTGGTGTGTGGGCCCACAGGAAGCGGGAAGTCTTCAACACTCTATGCTGCCCTGCAATATATATATAATCCAGGTACAAAAATTATAACTGCGGAAGACCCCATCGAATATGGCTTCCCCGGTATCATGCAAACCCAGATACTCCCCAAGATAAATCTCACCTTTTCAAGGCTCTTACGGTCCTTTCTCAGGCTTGACCCTGATGTGATACTCGTGGGTGAGATGCGTGATGAGGAAACAGCAAATATCGGCTTTGACGCCGCTCAAACCGGACATCTTCTCCTGAGTACCCTCCATACGAATGATGCTGTAAGTTCTGTATCCCGTCTCCTCGATCTTAATGTGGAATATGGCCAGATAGCCTCCTGTCTGATGTGTGTTCTTGCCCAAAGACTGGTACGGAGAATTTGTTCCTCTTGTATTCAAGAATATGTCCCGGGCGATGATGAGTGGGGTATGCTCTTTGAGAGATATCCTTCCCATCTGAGGTTTTACAGGGGACAGGGTTGTGAGGCATGCAACTTTACGGGATATAAAGGGCGCACTCTCCTTTCAGAGATTTTTGTCGTAGACAGTGAAATTGCCCATGCCTTGAATAAAGGACTCGACGAGGACGGCATCAAAAACCTGGCGATAGAAAGTGGCATGAAGACCATGCTTGATGATGGCCTGTTAAAGCTCAAAGAGACAACGCTGCCGGAAATTATCAGAATGGTACCTCACGATATGATAAAGGCGTTTCGATTAAGGGGCCGGGCTCAGGACGCAGCCGACTTTCTCATTGAGGGCATGTCGGGCGGTGGCGGACCCTCTATACAAGACGACGCACCGCCGGCCGGCGTTCATATATCCAATCCTGAAGCACAAAGCGCAATGGTCGATATCTTGCAGGCAAAATATGAGGCACTCAAGGATCAAAACGGGGACACCTCCGGTACCGTGGACCCAGTTCTGTTCAAAGAATTTATTACCGACAGCTTTTATCTGATCTGTGAAAAACATAGATGTAAAAGTGTGACCTTCAACATTGAAAACAAGGGAGGGAATACTCAGATTTCAGCTATCCCGAAGCCATAGGAGTTAGTTTTGTCAAGAAGTCACACAACCAGAACAATTACCATCACGAGCGGAAAAGGAGGGGTTGGAAAGACCAACATTAGTGTCAATCTGGCCCTCCACCTGGCAACATTGGGTTACCGGACATGCCTATTTGATGCGGATCTCGGATTGGCTAACATCAATATACTATTGGGACTGAATCCTGACCATGACCTTGAAGATGTGATTTCAAACCGCCACAGTCTTCAGGATATTATCATCAGAAACTATAACCAGATCGACATTATCCCCGGAAGCTCAGGTGTGGAAAAGATGGCCAACCTTGAGGGCGTTCAAGTGGAACAACTGATCCGGTCGTTTTCCGAACTCGACGCATACGACTTCTTGCTCTTTGATACATCAGCAGGTGTTTCAAGAAGCGTCATCGCCTTCTGTCTGGCTTCTTCCGAAGTCGTGCTGGTTATAACTCCCGAGCCCACCTCCTTGACTGATTCCTACGCCCTACTAAAGATACTTTCTCTCAACGGATTCAAAGGCAAAGCAAAGATTGTGGTGAATCAGTGTCAAAGTGTCTCAATTGCCAAGCTTGCCTACAATAAGTTCAAAGGGGCCGTACAGAAACATCTTGCCATGGATGTCATGCCACTTGGTATCATTATGCAAGATCAAAAAGTGTTGGAGGCAGTCGCAGCACAACAAGCGCTGATACTGCTCTATCCTGAATCGAACGCTTCCAAATGCATTAAAAATACTACGAAAAATCTTTTGAAAATTCCGCCGGAGGACTTAGAAATTTCCAGCATGATATCATTTTGGACAAAGTGCCTCCAGGTTATGAAAAGTCCTTTCTTGACTGTTTCCAAAAAAGGAAAAAAAGGAATTGAGCCTAAACCATCAACAGGACATCTGCAGAAAAGACCGTCGGGCCTCGCGCAAGAGACCAAACAAAAAAGTGTGCCAGAGGAATCGAAAGATCCAGGGGAGCCAGCTCAAGCCACACAAGAAGCTTCTGAGGAACACCTCACCCAGCTACAGTGCCCTGCAAAAGGAGACCCCGCTGTCAGAATACTTGATCCTTCTGAACCTGGAAGCATTGCGCACGCGGAACAGGATATCTCTGTGTTAATGCGCAAACTTGTTGACAGTGTCTCATCAGTTTCACAAGAACTCCAGTTGATTAGAAAAGCCATTCAGGAGCGAGGGGGAAATGGGCTTGAAGTGAACCGGTCAGTTGACCAGAGGTCTGAGGCTCTCCGGCCCAAACCAATAACCCTCGACTTTGACGCTTTTCTAAGACAGCGTGGCAAAAATGTAAGGAAAGAGGGCAATGAATAAGATGAAGAGGAATAAGAATAAGTTAGTAAAAAGAATTCAACAGATACCGACCCTTCCGATCATTTCCCAAAAAATCATGACAATAGTCGGAAACGAAAACGCCTCTTTTGAAGAGCTTGCAAGGATTATCGAAAAAGACCAGGCATTGGCCATTAAGATACTAAAAGTCGCAAATTCGGCATTTTACGGTTTCCTGAGCAGTATAAGCTCTCTTGAACACGCGTTGGTCATATTGGGTATTAATGAAGTGAAGTCCATCGTACTCGGTTTTTCTGTCCAAAATTTCTTTTCCCACAGTGAAAGCGATGCCTTCGACCGCACACGATTCTGGAAACATGCGATCATTTGCAGTCAGGTTGCCAAGTTATTGGGGAGACATTATAACATGCGAGATGATGACTCCCTCTTTCTTGCTGGACTGATCCACGATATGGGGAAGGTAGTCCTTGATGAATATTTTCATGAAGAGTTTCTGCAAATCATCGAACATGTCTGCTCGAACAATAGTACCTTCAGTGAGGCCGAAAGGGAGATACTTGGGACAACCCACTATCAAATCGCAGCAACACTCCTTAAACAGTGGAATTTCCCTGACAAGGTTATCATGCAGGTTTTATATCATCATGCGCCATGGTATGATGAAAATTATGGGACAAATTCTATCATTATATACCTTGCAAATATTTTCACAAAATTGTCAGGTTACTCATGCCATACAGATGAGAAACAGATCGATCCCCATGCTTTTGCGAACTCATCAGAGATCGATTTTATCATCAAAAGTGGATTCGACCTTGATTACGAAACAATCAAAAACCTCACAAGTCACATCCGGGAATCTATATCAGTGGAGGGCGATAATATCATGAGACTCTTTGAATGACCATCCGATCGATTTGTGAATTCCACGATATCGTAGCCACGATCTTACTATTCCATATGATCTGCAGCAGTTGAAAGCCCTTCCTGTATCTTCTCAATAACCTGAGCCGACAGGCGGTTAAATTTGAAAACGTCTGACTGTCTGAGCGCATTAGTGAGCCTTAAGACCTCGTCAAATGGTTGAATAGTTGAGTAGTTAAGTGGTTATTATTACATCAATGTTAGCTGACTGTACACTAAGTGGACACTCAGAGGATCGGAATATGTAGCATGCTGATAATATTGATATTTTTATACTACTCAACCACTCAACGAATAAACTACTTAACGATATCTGTATAAGCGAGTTTCAGACGTTTTCAAATTTAATTGCCTGTCGGCGGGCTTGATTTCAGGTAACTTCCCCGAACCTATTGAGAAGTTACCCCTTCCTTTTCTTGTAGGTGATTGGTTAAAGATATTCTTGGCCAGGCCTTTTTCCTTGACTCCCATTCCTTGATTCCATTAGTGTTTGTTGTGTTTATTGTGTTTGTTGAGTTCATTGAGTTTATAGACTTTTGACACAAAAAACCCAAGAAACTCAACAAACTCAAAAGACTACTTATCGCAAAGAGACTGCTTGATAAAACTTGACATAAATTCTAAGATCTTATGAAGACGGACGGTTAAAGAGAACAATGACAATCCGACGGGTTCTCATACTTGCTCCTACTGTGCTCATCCTTTTCCTGATCCAGTCCTATCTCTGGGTGCCTACCTACGAAGAGCAGACACGCGGCAACCCTGATCGCCTCAATGAATACATAACTGCTTCCATTGGTGATGCCAGCATTCTGAACCCGATTCTGTCAGCAGATTCGGCCAGTAGCGACATCCAGTCCTTAGTATTTGAGGGCCTCATCGATCGGGATGAAGAGCTGCGTTTCAGAGGGCGCTTGGCCACCTCGTGGGAGATCTATGAAGAGGCATTCTTTTATGTCAATGAGGGCGCGAGTATCCCCGGTGTGGGAAAGGCAGAGGGTGAAGACGTGGTGGCCCTTCTCTGGAGAGCCAAGACCGGGGATCTTCCAACCAACCCTGAGCTTAAGGCCTCCCTGGGCAATATCAGGGAGATTTCTGTAGGTCCAGCCAGAAACTTCCTGGTGACCAGGTATGAAAAGAAAAATGAGGAGGACAAGGAAACTGAAGAGGTGCGGGTTCGGGTTTCGGCCCCGGCCAGGATCAAGCTGGTCCTGGATGCCGTGGATCAGGATCTTTTTCAAAACCTCTCACATATTCTCGGGAAAGATTATTTTAGCAGCTTCAACGGGCAGGGTTATCTCGCTGTGGATGATGAAAGGTGGCAAGAAAAGCGTGCAAAGTATGCCGAAGAAATCCTGCCGGCCACTGAACACAATCCGATCGTGGTGTTTCACCTTCGTCCTGGTGTCAAGTTTCATGATGGGCCCGTATTTGATGCCCATGATGTCAAGTTTACCTTTGAGGCGATCATGAATCCAAAGAACCTATCGCCGCGCATCGCAGACTATGAACCGGTCAAACGCGTGGAGGTGGTTGATCCCCTGACGGTGAGTATTGTCTATAAACGGCTTTATTCTCCTGCCCTGGGGACATGGGCCATGGGGATACTCCCCGAGCATCTTCTGAATGACGAGGCCCTAAAAAAAGAGGCCATCCGTCTTGGGAAAAACCCGGAAAAGTTTTCCATGCGGCAAAGCCGCTTCAATCGTCACCCCATTGGATGCGGCCCCTTTGTCTTTCGGGAGTGGAAATCGGATCAGTACATTATCCTGGATCGCTTTTATGACTATTGGGAAGGACCCCCGAACTATAAGCGGTATGTCTATCGGATCGTGCCGGATCTTCTGACCCAGGAGATGGAGTTTTATGCGGGCACCATTGATAGTTACAACGTCCAGCCCCATCAGGTAGAGCGTTTAAGAGATGATCCGAGGTACCAGAATTTCTCCGGACCTTCATTTGGCTACACCTATATCGGTTATAACATGCGCCGCGAACTGTTTAATGACCCGCGCGTACGCCGAGCCTTGAGCATGGCGATTGACGTGGACAAGATCATAGACTACGTGCTCTACAGCCAGGGAGAGCGCATCACCGGGCCTTTTGTCAAACAGACCGATTACTATAATCACAGCGTCAAACACGTCCCATATGATCCCCCGGCCGCCTTAAGGGTCCTGGAAGAGGCGGGCTGGAGGCGAAACAAGGAGGGATGGCTTGAAAAAGATGGAAAGAGGTTTCAGTTTACGCTCATTACCAACAGCGGCAACGATCTCCGGAAAGCCGTGCTCGCCATCGCCCAGGATGCCTGGAAGCAGATAGGTATCGATGTTCGGACCGATCTCTTGGAATGGTCTGTCTTCATCCAGGAGCGGGTGGATAAGGCTGATTTTGATGCCCTGATCCTCGGCTGGGTCATGGGTATTGAACCCGACCTGTATCAGATATGGCACTCAAGCCAGACCCATCCCCATCAGCTTAATTTCGTTGCCTTTAATAACAGCGAGGCCGACGATCTGATCATCAAGATCAGGCAGGAATACGATCATGAACGCCAGGTGGCCTACTGTCACCGCCTCCACGAGATCATTGCCCATGAGCAACCGTATACTTTTCTCTACGTGGCCAAATGGACGGCCATCCTGGATAAACGGATCGTGATAAAGGAGACCGACCGCCAGGGCAAGATAATGTACAAAAAGATCAAACCTACAAAGACAGGAAATTTCGCGTTTTACTTTAACAAATGGATAAAACTCCCAGAGGCCCCTGGCTTCGCGGCTGAAGGGTAGTAAGTATATGGTTGAGTGGTTGAGTAGTAACGGGCCAACCAGCGTTTAGAAGGGACAGAGGATGCTATCATTTATCGGCAGAAGCATTATTCAAAAGACCATCACCCTTTTTTTTGTCTCGATTGTATCTTTTTTGATTATCCACCTTGCCCCTGGCAAGCCCAGCCAGGTGGACCCTCTGAACCCTAAGTTTACACCCGAAATTGTGGAACGATTTCGCAAAGAATTTCATCTGGACAAGCCCATTTATGTCCAATACGTTTACTTCTATCGAGATCTCTTTACAGGAAAGACCGTTTCCTGGAAGGATAACCAGTCCGTACTCGGAAAGATTTGGGAGCGATTTCTCAATAGTCTTCCCCTGTTCATTGTGGGCACCATCATCACCTGGACTCTCTCTTTTCCTATTGGCATCCGCTCGGCCATTTTCAGGGGAGGACTCTACGATCGCAGCGCCACGTTTTTCTCTTACCTTTTGATTTCCGTTCCCGGTTTCTTTTTCGCCTACGTCCTAATCATCTTTGTAGTAACCCACTTCCACGTACCGGTGATCGGGCTGAAAACTTTCGGAATCGGAGACGCGTCATGGCTTCGTATGATCATGGACAGGGTCTGGCACCTGCTGCTGCCCTCTGTCCTTGGTGCGACCGGTGGCATTGCGATCCTGTCCAGGTATGTTCGCAGCCAGATGCTGGAGGTGGAGGGGCAGGACTATGTGCGGACTGCCAGGGCCAAAGGCGTACCAGAAGAGCAAGTCCATTACAAGCATGCCCTGCGGAATGCACTCTTGCCCTTTGTCACCATGTTCGGTCTCATCTTGCCTGGCCTGATTGGTGGCTCTGTCATCATTGAATCGATTTTTTCCTGGCCAGGGATGGGACGGATGGCCTACGAAGCCATCCTGGCCAGAGACTATCCGATTATACTGACGGTGAACTTCGTTTCTGCTGTCCTGGTGCTGGCTGGCACATTTGTTTCTGATTTGCTCTATCTGGTGGTCGATCCGAGGATAAGGTTATGAGGAGACGTTCAGGCTTTCAGGAGTTCTGGCGGCTCCTCAAACAAAACAGGCTTGCCGTGACAGGGCTTGCCATTTTCGGCCTCTTCTTCTGTATCGCCCTCCTGGGGCTTGTACTGACCACAGGGAGAAATCCGGCCTTTGATCCTGCCATGGTCAGGCTACAGGAGAAGTTGCGACCACCCCTTTCCAGGCCGAACCTGGAGACCTTGCGCCCAGAAGAGGTCCCCAGACTGGGTGTGTACCTGTTTGGCACTGATGATCTGGGGCGAGATGTGTTTGCCAGGATGTTACAGGGGGCCTGGGTGTCTCTGACCGTTGGGTTTGTGGCCGTGGGGATCTCGGTCATTATTGGCATCTTTATGGGAGGGATATCAGGCTATTTTGGACAAAACCATCCTTCCATGGATACCCTGATCATGCGATTTGTAGATATCATGCTGTGCTTCCCGAGCTTTTTCCTCATACTCACGGTGGTGGCCCTCCTTCCGGCAAGCATGTACAACATCATGATCGTCATTGGATTGACCAGTTGGATGGGTACCACACGCTTTGTTCGTGCCGAATTCCTCTCGTTGCGTGAACAGGATTTCGTGACGGCGGCGCGGGCCCTGGGTGTTAATCATTGGCGGATCATATTTCGCCACATGATCCCCAACGCCATGGCCCCTGTACTGGTGTCAGCCACCATTGGTATTGCCACGGCCATTTTGACCGAAGCGGGCCTTAGTTTCCTTGGCTTCGGTGTCCCTCCACCCCACGCGACTTGGGGCAGCATCCTTTCTGACGGGAAGCGCTTTATTTTCGATGCGCCGTGGCTGACATTTGTACCAGGGTTTGCCATCTTGATCGTGGTGCTGTCCTTCAACCTGTTTGGTGAGGGGCTGCGGGACATCCTGAATCCGAAACTCAGGGAAAGATATTGAGTATATCAAGTGAGCTAAAGTTGACGGTTTGGCAAAAAGTCGATCCAGTAAATGTGTCATTTCGACCGCAGGGAGAAATCTTATGCTTTCGGCAAGTCAGATGGGAAAGATTTCTCGCTTCGCTCGAAATGACAAGTTGTTGAGACTTTTTACGAGAACAGCAGAGTTAGATGTAATCATTAGCAGTTCAGGAATTGTGCAATTAGGAATTGAAGGAATTTTATCTGATTCTAATTCATTAATCCCTCAATGGCTAAGTGCCCTTAACTTTAGGCACTTTAGCTCACTTTAGGCACTTTAGACACTTCTTCACATTGGTAATGAACGACAATAACATACTGCTCTCCGTCCAGGACTTAAAAGTTTATTTCCACAGCAACCAAAGGGTTGCCCGGGCCGTGGATGGCGTAAGCTATGAGGTCCGCAAGGGAGAGACGGTCTGTCTTGTGGGTGAGTCAGGTTCTGGAAAGACAGTGTCAGCCCTGACCACACTCGGTCTTATCCCCCAGCCTCCGGGGGAGATCGCTGGGGGCAGGGTACTGTTCAAGGGGCAAAACCTTTTGGATCTGGGTGAAGAGGAGATGCGCAATATTCGTGGAAAGCGCATAGCCATGGTCTTTCAGGAACCCATGACCTCTCTGAATCCTGTGTTTACCATAGGGTATCAGATCCAGGAGGCGATCATGGTTCATGAAAAGGTGAGCGAAAGCGAGATGCGTCAAAGGTGTGTGCAACTCCTTACAGATGTGGGGATCCCCTCGCCCGAAGATCGCCTTGCCGACTATCCCCATGAGCTGAGCGGCGGCCAGCGCCAGCGGGTCATGATTGCCATGGCACTGGCATGCAACCCCGAGCTGGTGATTGCCGATGAACCGACCACGGCCCTTGATGTGACCATTCAGGCGCAGATTCTTAATCTATTCGGTGAACTTCAAAAGAAACGACACATGTCGCTTCTTTACATCACCCATGACCTGGGCGTGGTGGCAAGTATAGCCGATCGCATATACGTGATGTATGCAGGCATCATTGCGGAGCAGGGTAATGCCTCTGAGATTTTCTATAATCCCCGTCACCCCTATACCCAGGGACTCCTGGCATCACTGCCGAATCGTGCTAAACGTGGGAGGAGGCTTTACAGCATCCCTGGTACAGTGCCAGACCCTGCCTGCAAGCCGGGTGGCTGCCCATTTCACCCCAGATGTGATTTTGCCCTGGAGACCTGCCAGACCCAGTTTCCGGAGATGTGCGATTATGGGAAGGGCCACCTGAGCCGCTGTCCGGTACTGTATGGCCGCGAGACAGACTGGAAATGATTTTTGTCTCTCACAGAGGGCACAGAGGCACGGAGTTGTTGAGCGGATTTCCTGACCCCATGTAAATAGGCTACGCATTTAACGGGGCGGGGAGGGGAAATCTGCTCAAACTGCCATCCCGCTGGTGCGGGAGTTTTACACAAGTTGAATAGTGGAAGTCTTGTTGGGCTAAACCAACTTTCATCCCAAATCATTAAAGCTGCAATACTTCGCCTGTGGCGGACTGAGCGTTTGGCCTGATTTTTCCTCTCAAAAAATCAGGCCAAAGAGGGTATCTCAGAGGTCTCTGTGTGCTCGAGCGACCGAAGGGAGCGGGCGAGAGACATCATTTAGACATGGGACAGATGAATTCATCGCATAACATTGTGCTCAGGGTGGAAGGGCTGAAAAAATACTTCCCTGTGTGCAGGGGGTTTTTGCAGAAGGTCATCGGATGGATCCAGGCTGTTGACGGGGTGGACTTTGATATTGAAGAGGGAAAGACTCTGGGTCTGGTGGGAGAGAGTGGGTGCGGTAAGTCCACGGCCAGCCGGCTTATCCTAAAGCTGCTTGAACCCGATGAGGGAAAGATCATTTTTCGGGGACGCGATATCAGCCGCTTTTCCCAGAGCCAAATGAAGCCCTTGCGAAAAGAGATGCAGATCATCTTCCAGGATCCATACGGCTCTCTGAATCCCCGGATGACTGTGGGGGAATCAATAGAAGAAGGGCTGCGGACCTTGGGTGTGAAAGGACGGGCTGAGCGGAAAGCCCGTGTCGAAAAACTTCTGGAGATGGTAGGTATATCGCCAAGGGGGGCTGATCGTTATCCCCATGAATTCAGCGGTGGCCAGCGACAACGCATCGGTATAGCACGGGCCCTGAGCGTGGAGCCTTCCTTGATCATATGTGATGAACCAGTATCGGCTCTTGACGTCTCGATCCAGGCCCAGATTATCAATCTCCTCAAAGATCTACAGGCCCGGCTCGGCCTCAGCTATCTCTTTATCGCCCATGACTTGAATGTGGTGGGCTACATCAGCGACACGGTTGCTGTCATGTACCTGGGCCACATCATGGAGTATGCTCCGGCAGATGAGCTTTATGATAATCCCCTCCATCCGTATACCCTGGCATTGCTTTCAGCAGTACCTGTGCCTGAACCGGATCATAGACGTAAACTGAAAACCCTTTCGGGTGATGTACCGAGCCCTTTGAACCCGCTTCCCGGGTGCAGATTTCAGGGGAGATGTCCTCTTGTTGAGGATCGATGCCGGAAAGAGGAAGTAGAGTTCTACCATGCAAGCGACAATCACAGGGTGCGCTGCTGGAAGGTGATTGGAAGATAAGTCAAATGCTTTGAATAATCCTGCTCAGCTTGGGACATTCACTCTGTCCAATACCGCGAAGGCGAGCTTTGAGGGAGGATACGGCAGGGGGAATATAGGTCTCAAAATCCTTTTTTCCTTTGACCCGGCTTAGAAAGGCGAAGGCCCCAAGTATCTGTAAGTTCCGATTGATGGCACAGTATTTATAGGCATGAAGAAAATCGTTCGGGTCAACGGGTACGAAATCGGAAAGCCTTCTCGCGTAGTATGTGAGCAAATCTTCCTGGAGACTTTGGGGAAGTTCCACATAAGGGTCGATCAGCAATGAGGCAAGATCATAGGGGAGGGGGCCGAGCCGTGCACCCTGAAAGTCGATGAAGTAATAGTTTCCGTCTTTTACCAGGATGTTGCGGGACTGAAAATCCCGGTGGAGCAACCCTGTG
>DAOVEU010000160.1:0-5430 GCA_030668805.1 Desulfobacterales bacterium | reverse complement strand
CGATCCAGGAGACCACCATTTCATCGGATTGGCACCGGGGAGTTTACCGACAGCCTGATATGGGAGCCATGGACTGAACTTTCAAGCGCCCTGGTTCCCTACTTTGCCCAACAGGACAGAGTCGTGTTGGAATTGAAAACCAAGACAACGGCAGTTGAAAATCTCAGGGGCCTAGAGCATAATAGAAAGACGATTGTAGCCTGGTCCCTCAATTCCCCGGCCATTATCCGCACTGAGGAGCGCGCCACCGCCAGTATGCGGGCCCGTCTGAAGGCTGCCGCCCAGTGTGAGGCATGGGGGTATCCCCTGGCATTTCATTTTGATCCTTTGATCTTGTACGAGGGTTGGGAAAAGGATTATAGAAGGTTAGTGAGAGAGCTTTTTGCAAGTGTATCGCCCCAAAACATTGTCTGGATCAGTCTTGGCTCCTTTCGTTTTATGCCATCCTTAAAACCGATCATCCGGAAACGATTTCAAAGATCGAGGATCATTTACGGTGAGTTTATCCCGGGTATGGATGGCAAAATGAGATATTTCAAGCCCCTGCGCATCGAGCTCTATCGAAAAATGGCAGCCTGGATCAGGGAGCTGGCCCCTGATGTGATGCTCTATTTTTGTATGGAGGACCAGGAGGTATGGGAACGGGCCCTGGGTTTCGTACCCGAAGATCGCGGCGGATTATCGAAAATGCTGGATGAAAGTGCCGCACGGCATTGTGGGGTGGTTGTTTAGCTCACTTCACCATGGTCAATAGTCAATGAGACTTGGATTAACAATTTCTGTAGCCTGTTTGCTGGCACTTTCCGGGCCTTATGGCGCTGCTGTGGCGGATTCGCTTCACCAGGTGCGGTGGGTGGACGATGGGGATACCGTTGTGCTTGCTGATGGCAGACGGGTCAGATATGTGGGGATCAACGCCCCGGAGGTGGCCCACGAAGACAGACCTGCGGAAAGGTTTGGCCAAGAGGCCAGAAATCTTAACCGGAAATTGGTATTCAAAAAGAAGGTCCGTCTTGAGTTCGACCGGGAAAAAGAGGATCAGTATGGCCGTGTGCTGGCCTATCTCTTTTTGCAGGACGGCACCTTTGTTAATGCTGAGTTGCTAAAAGGCGGCTATGCCTACTATCTGTTTCGCAGGCCCAACACTAAATACGATTCACTACTACTTCGTCTCCAGCGGGAAGCCGTGGCAAAAAGGGTGGGAATATGGAAGAGGTTCCCTGATCAAAGAGGCCCATACCTTGGGAATCGCCATTCAAGACGCTTCCACCAGATGACGTGTCCTTTTGGGAAAGCCACCGCTCCCAAACACCGAATCACCTTCAAAACCAAATACGACGCCTTTTGGGCGGGCTACAGTCCGTGCAAAAGGTGCAATCCGTGATCGATTAACGGGTTCTATATTTTGCATTTCACATTTTCGATTTCGGATTTTAATCCGCAGATTACACAGATTTTCGTGAATTGTTGGGTTTAATTCCCCGAAGCTTGCTTCGTTTAATTGTAAAAATCAGACCCGCCTGCCATCGCCAGGTACAGCAACCAGCTTGAATGCCAGCATGCGTGGCAATGGCGGGCAGGTGCGTGATACCCCGCAGCTTGCTGCGGGGCATTTCATTTTATCGGCTCAAACCACTACCTTTGGTAAATGCGTTGTCAGCCCAGTGATATTGGGTGCCACGGGCAAAGCGAAGCTCCCTCCTGCCATCGCCACGCACAGCATACAGCTTAGATGCGAGCATACCGGCAATGGCGGGCAGGTGCCCGTGCGGGGTATGGAAATGAGGATGAATGCACGGGCAAGCCATGCTTTGCCCGTGCCACCCAGTATGGCTGTAACAGGATTTCTCAATGGAATCGTTCTGTAGAAAAAGAGTCCGGCATTTCAATGATCCCGGACATGCACATGAGTTGACTTTCTCCTGCTACAAACGGCTACCGTTATTGTCTCGGGATCGAAGTCGATGGTGGTTGATTGAGGCCATTGACCGTACACGTGCAAGATTGGACTATTTTGTGCTGTGTTATGTGATTATGCCCGAACATGTTCACCTTATCATTCTTCCAAAAAAAGCAGATTACAATATACCGTGGTTCTTAAAACGGGTGAAGCAATCAGTGTCCAGAAAAGCCAAAACATGGTTACGTGAAAACAACCCCCAATGGTGTACGAAATTAACGATCTCTCGTGAGGGAAAAAAGAAAGAATTACGTTTTTGGCAAGCTGGTGGAGGTTACGACCGAAACATTACCAGCAAAAGAACATTGCTTACGATGATTCAATACATCCACAACAATCCTGTACGACGGGGATTAGTATCGTTACCTACGGAGTGGAAATGGTCAAGTGCAGCATGGTACGTAGGCATAAGAAACGGACCATTGGTGATAGACGAAATCAAGTGGTAATGCACGGGCAAAGCAAGGCCTGGGTGCCACGGGCAAAGCAAGGCTTGCCCGTGCAGGGTGTGGGAGCTATGATCAATGCACGGGCAAGCTCCGCTTAGCCTGTGGCACCCAGTATGGCAGCACCCAGCATGGAAATGTGGATCAGATCACGGGTAAACTTCGTTTAGCCCGTGGCACCCAATATGGAAATCTGCATGGGAATCAGGACAAAAGGTATGTGTCTGGGAACCAGGATCATGGATTAATAGTACCTGGTTTTTCAGGACAAAATAGAAAGACCCCGGGGATTTCTCCCCGGGGCGCAACACTACAAGAGTTAAAAGTTAACAAGTTGTTATTAAATCGCGAAGCGATTTCATCTAGAAGTCCATCCGCCAGAGCAGCCCAAGGAACCAGCCCTCAGGTTCATCGTTGCCATTCGCATCTTCCATCTGGTCGTAATAGGAGAACTCGGGCACCACATAGAAAGTGTCAGCGATGGGCAACTTGGCATTGACAAAGTAGGATTGCTGCTCATCTTCATCATCACCCGCTACGTCGTTCTCGGATTGCACGTAACCGTAGCCCAGGGTGATCGTTGCCGGATCGATGTTGAAAGCGACCTGGACGTAGCCGCCGTAACAGTCACTATCCTCGATTTTGTTGTTAGCATCAATGTGTGCGTAAGCTGCGTCCTCCCGATTCCACAGGCCAAAATCACCCAGGTTCTGCCCATAATGGACGCTCCACTGAAGGTCGGCCATGCCTAAGGCTGCTTTACCGTTTAGGTAAAACAAATAAGAGTCGATGTCTTCACTGCAATCAAGGGCGTCAATTTCGGCCTCATAGGTGTTATAGCCAAACCCCGGGCTCAGCATCAGACCTTCCGTCTCGAACTCATAGCCCACACAGATCTTGGGTATGGTCGTGTCCTCATCGACATCTACATTAGCAGCCAGACCGGGAAGCTTGGTTTTTACGCTGGATTTCGTTTCAGGTTGGATCAGAGCCACGTAGAATCCGTTGTGCAGCTTTAACTCAATCTGGGGCTGACGACTGTTCCAGAGGCAACCGTAGCCGATGAAAGTGTTCTCGAAGTTAATTATAGGATGATTACCATCAATATTGTATCTCGGGGCAATCTGAGCCGAGGTAAAGGTGTAGGGGGTCCACTCCTGGCCTACCAGGAGGGTTCCGCCTCCAAAATCCCAGGTGCCATAGAGGAGGCGAGTAGATACGCCGTTCTTACCGCGACCGTCACCCTTTACACCAAACTCAACACGACCTCCAAGATCTCCGGTTTTAAACCTGGCTCCAAATCGGCTAATGTCACTCAACTCCCAGACCAGGTCTTCGTCATCATCCCCACCAGTGTCATTGGCCTCGTAGTCCCACCAGCCCGTAATAAGCCTTAGCGAACCATAGGGCTCGAAATCAGCCATAGCAGGTACGGCAAAAAACACAGCCAAAGTGAGCGCCAGTAAACTTGCCGCAATCTTCTTCATCTTTCTTCCTCCTGTTAATGCTTAAAAAAAATTTCGACCTGTGCGGTTACTTGAAAAATCCCCCTAAATCCCCCTTTACAAAAGGGGGACTTTCAAAAGCTCCCCCCTTTGCTAAAGGGGGGCTGGGGGGGGATTTTGATGGTGTTGCCAGGATTATGAATGTGCCAACCGCACAGGTGCAAAAATTTCTTCTGGTAGGCCAAACCGACATCACCTTCAACAAAGGAACACACCCTACAACATCAAACAGGCATAACCTCCTCTCTCGGTCTTTTCGTAACTTCTCAATAACTGGAGGTTTGCCTCCTCGCGGTGTGCCCTCTCCTCCGGCAACACGGTTGCCTCGGTCCATAACAACCTCGATTTGGAGCAAGGCAACCGGGTTGCCGGAGAGGGTTTAGCCCGCCCTGGCGCGACGTGCTGAACTTAATTCGCTTCGCTCACAATTGGAATGCTGGAATGATGGAATGTTGGAATACTGGAATATTGGGTTAAGACCCGCCTGCCTCGCAAGCTTGGCGAGCGGGCAGGGGAATGAAGACAATTAGAAAATGATTTTTTTCTGCTTCTCATCCCCAACATTCCATCATTCCACTATTCCATCATTCCAGATCAATGGCACAGAAAACTGCCACCGAAAGTTAAATGATTACAAGGAGTTGTACAAATTCCGAAACGTTTCTAGTAAGCCTACAATCCCGGTCTGGGCCAGGGGTGAGGGGACGCAACATATCCCCGAACTTTTTGAGAACATACGTCTTTTCGCTGTAACCTCCCAAAATCACATCATTTTTTTGTCGTCGATCTCATTGTAGTGGCCTTTGTACACGCTTCCAGTCCACTTGTCAAGAATTCACGTGTCGAAAATTTGTAGGCATCCTCATACGAAATACTATGAGGCCGGAGCTATTTGAGTCCGAAATAGTGTGTCAATTGCCACACAATTGTGGGGGATAGTACACGTGAAATAAGGCGATAAACAGGATTGTGACGATGGACGGTGAAAGGCAGGGGCCTACGAAAACGGCATGGGCGCTAACTTAAGGAATTCTAGTGGTTGCAGCATCGTCATCCCCCCTGCCCCCATAAGCGCTAAGTTATTTTTGCACCGGATGGACTGTGGAAGGTTTACTGAAAAAAATGAACATCGAACATCGAACGTCCAACATCGAATGTTGAAACAGAAGAATTAATTAAGATTTTCGTTATCAAAGGTGTCAGGTGTCAGGTGTCAGGTGTCAGGTGTCAGGTGTCAGGTGTCAAAACCCTGAACACTGAACCCTGAACACTGAACACTGAACACTGAACACTGAACACTGAACCCCGAATGTTCGGTATTGGATATTTGTTTTTCATTCGACGTTGGAATAATTTGAGGAGCGGAGCGACATCATTATTCGACGTTCGACGTTCAATGTTCAATGTTCGATGTTGGACGTTCATCTTTTAATATGTTCGATGTTCATCTTTCAAAACAATTCCGCACGGCATAAATGTAACCTGTGAATGTTTACAAAACAACTTAGCGCTTATGGGG
>DAOVEU010000122.1:0-6182 GCA_030668805.1 Desulfobacterales bacterium | reverse complement strand
GAAATGAAAAAGGACCTTTTAACGCTCAGGGATCTAAGTGCTGATGATTGTGAGGCCCTGTTTGTGCGGTCGCTCGAGCTGAAAGAGCGACATGCGTCCGGCATTGCCGATCAGTCTCTTCAAGGTAAGACCTTAGGGCTTATCTTTGATAAGCCCTCTACCCGAACCCGTGTCTCCTTTGAGGCAGCCGTGGTCCAGCTCAGCGGGACCTCCCTGTTTTTGAATGTTCAGGACACTCAGTTGATACGAAATGAGCCCATTGCCGATACAGGCCGTGTGCTCTCAAGATATCTGGATGGCTTGGTGGTGCGGACCTATTCTCAGGATTTGCTCAAGGAGCTGGCAGCGGCAGCGTCGATTCCTGTCATCAACGGCCTGACCGATCTCTATCATCCCTGTCAGATCTTGAGCGACCTTATGACAATATTGGAAAAAAGGGGGAAGCTGGAAGGGCTCAAAATTGTCTGGGTTGGTGACGGAAACAATGTGGCTCATTCCTGGCTAAACGCAGCAGCTATTTTGCCGCTGAACCTGGTGGTTGCCTGTCCTGAAGCCTATCAGCCCGATGAGGCCATTCTATCGGCTGCTGTAAAGGATGCGAAAGGTAAAATCGTAGTACTTTCTGATCCTGAAGAAGCGGTTCGCGATGCAGATGTTATTTATACAGATGTTTGGGCCAGCATGGGTCACGAGAGTGAACACGGGCTGCGAAAGAGAATCTTTAAACCTTTTCAGGTGAGCGAGGGCCTGTTGACCATGGCCAAACAGGACGTGATGGTCATGCATTGTCTGCCAGCCCACAGGGGCGAAGAGATAGCCGCCGATGTCCTGGAGGGAGCCCATTCGGTCGTGTGGGATCAGGCAGAAAACAAGCTGCACATGCATAAAGCAATCTTGGAAAGATTTATGGGTGGTCATTAGTCTTTTTGCTGATGCCCGATGCATGATGCCCGATGCCTGATACCTGATGCATGATATCTTCCATCAAGATGGGGGTATCCGGTATCTGGCATCCGGCATCGCTCATTTTGGATTTTACCATGACCATTGAAAACCAATTCTGGTGGAGACCTGATGTCGGAAAAAGTTCAGAAGATAGTCCTCGCCTATTCAGGGGGCCTTGACACATCCGTTATCCTGAAGTGGTTGATCGAGACCTACGATTGTCAAGTGATTGCCTTTGCGGCTGATATTGGCCAGGGAGAAGAACTGGACAGTGTGAGGGAGAAGGCCCTGGATACAGGTGCCGCGAAAGTCGTTATAGAGGACCTGAAAGAGGACTTTGTGCGAGACTATGTGTTTCCGGCCTTTCGCGCAAATGCCGTATATGAAGGCCAATATCTCCTGGGGACTTCTCTGGCACGTCCCCTTATTGCTAAACGCCAGATTGAGGTAGCGCGGACAGAGGGTGCTGATGGGGTCAGTCATGGAGCCACCGGCAAGGGGAATGACCAGGTGCGATTTGAGCTTACCTACCAGGCCCTGGCTCCTGAATTGAAGATTATTGCGCCCTGGCGAGTTTGGCACTTGAGTTCGCGTCAGTCCCTTATGGATTATGCTAAAGACCACGGTATTCGAGTGGCTGCAACCCGGGAAAAGCCGTACAGTATGGATCGAAATATACTTCATGTGAGCTATGAGGGTGGGATACTCGAAGATCCGTGGGAAAGCCCCCCCGAAGACATGTTCACAATGTCCGTGTCTCCCCTTGAAGCACCCGACAGGCCGGAGATTGTAGAGGTTTCATTCGAGCGAGGAAACCCTGTAGCCGTAAACGGCGAAAGGCTTTCCCCTGCTGAACTCCTTGGCAGGCTGAATACGCTTGGAGACCGAAACGGTATAGGGCGGGTCGATCTGGTGGAAAACCGGTTTGTAGGGATAAAGTCTCGAGGGGTGTATGAAACCCCGGGCGGTATGATTCTGAGAGTAGCTCACATGGCTATAGAGTCGATTACCATGGACCGCGAGGTCATGCATCTTCGGGATTCATTGGTTCCCAAGTACGCTGAACTTGTCTATTATGGGTTCTGGTTTTCACCAGAGATGAAGGTGTTGCAGGCCATGATAGACGAAACCCAGGAGACGGTTTCAGGCACCGCGCGCTTGGAACTCTATAAGGGAAACTGCCGCGTTTTGGGCCGCAAATCCGACAATTCTCTCTACAGGCGTGATTTTGCTACATTTGAAGCAGACCAGGTCTATCGCCAGCAGGACGCGGAAGGCTTTATCCGGCTTAATGCCCTGAGGCTTCGGATTCAGGCGATGACGAAGAAAGGGAGAGGGTGAGGTATCCTGTGACAGAAAAGCCGTGGGGTGGCAGATTCGCTGAAAAAACCGATCGAACTGTAGAGTCTTTTACGGCTTCGATCGCCTTTGACAGGCGGCTCTACCGTTATGATATTCAGGGTAGTATAGCCCACTGCCGCATGCTGGCCAAACAGTCGATTATTTCCGAGGAAGACGCCTCCCAGATTGTGGAAGGTCTTTGCAGGATTGCACGGGATATTGAGCGTGGCGACCTTGAGCTGGATGAGTCGTTGGAAGATATTCATATGAACATTGAGGCCCGACTCACTGCTGAAGTTGGCAAGGCCGCACAAAAACTTCACACGGCAAGAAGCCGAAACGATCAGGTGGTGCTGGATGTTCGGATGTACCTCCGTGACGAGGTGATAATCATACTTACCAGGCTTAGAGGCTTGCGTCAGACCCTGGTGGAGTTTGCAAAGAAGCATATTAATGTCATTATGCCAGGATATACACACCTTCAACCAGCTCAGCCATTGCTGTTTTCCCACCACCTCATGGCCTATTATGAAATGTTTATGAGGGACAGTGCCCGCTTCAAGGGAGCCCTCAAGCGGATCAATGTGATGCCCCTTGGTAGTGCGGCCCTGGCCGGAACAACGTATCCGATTGACTCAGAATATACTGCCAAGCTCCTTGAGTTTCCTGAGGTTTCCGCCAACAGCCTGGACGCTGTGAGTAGTCGGGACTTCGTAACGGAGTTTCTGGCTGCAGCCAGCATCTGCATGGTTCATCTGAGTCGCCTTTCAGAAGAGTTGGTCCTGTGGTCCACTGCTGAATTCGGGTTTGTGGAAATACCTGATGCCTTTGCCACAGGGAGCAGCATTATGCCCCAGAAGAAGAACCCGGACGTGCCGGAGTTGGTCCGGGGCAAGACGGGGCGGGTATTTGGAAGCCTGATGGCGCTGCTTACGCTGATGAAGGGTCTTCCCCTCAGTTACAACCGGGATATGCAGGAAGACAAGGAACCCCTGTTTGACACAGTTGACACCCTTAAGGGATGTCTTGAGGTGTATGAAAAGCTCTTGCCGAGGTTGAAAGTGAACCGGGAGGCCATGAAGAAAGCAGCTTCAAGAGGCTTTTTGAATGCGACAGATATGGCGGACTATCTGGTAACCAAGGGCATTGGTTTTCGAGATGCACACCATTGCGTGGGGGAAGTCGTACGGTATGCCATGGATCAAAACAAGGAACTGCAAGAGCTTTCTCTGCGTGACCTGAAGAAATTTTCCCAGGCATTTGAAGAAGATATCTTTGAAATTCTGACATTAGAACAGATGGTTAACAGACGGGTGTCTCCGGGCGGTACGGCTAAGGAGAACGTTGTTAAGGCGATGAACGAGGCACAGGAAGCCCTTAAGCTTGAGGCGGTTGAAGATGAATCTCATAGGAGAAAAAAGAGGACACCAAAATAGGTTCCTTTTTTTGATTTGCGTGGGGTTTCTGATTCTGGGCTTGGAATGCGGCAAAAAGGCACCCCCTGTAGCACCTAAGGCCACTGTTCCCCCTGCAGTAAAAGACCTCAAGGCAGAAGTCATGGGGGATAAAGTGCAATTGACCTGGTCAGTGCCGAAGAAGGGCGATGAGGTGTTCGGTGGGTTAGAACACTTTCGGGTCTACAAGCACAAGTCGCATAGCTCAGTGGAAATATGCCCAGGGTGTCCGATCCCATTTGAACACTTCCTTGACATTAAACTCGATGACCCTAAGCCGGCACGGGTGGAAGGGGATCGTATTGTCTGCCACGATAAGATAGAGGCTGACTATTGTTACGCCTATAAGGTTGTAGTTTATCATAAAAGCGGCGGGGTTAGCGATGATTCCAATGTTGTGCGAATAACGACTAACCAATAACAAATCCCCTATGCATCACTTTCACTACCGTGACAACCGTATGTTTTGTGAGGATGTTCCTGTCCCGGAGATCGCGAAAAATGTGGGGACGCCCTTTTACCTGTACAGCCATGCTACACTCCGGCACCACTTCCTTGTCTTTCAAGAGGCATTTGAGGGTGTGCCCCATCTGATCTGCTTTTCTGCCAAGTCCAATTCCAACTTAGCCGTACTGAGACTTTTTGGCAGCCTTGGAGGTGGCCTGGACATCGTATCGGGCGGCGAGTTGTTTCGCGGGCTTCAGGCAGGTATCCCTCCGGACAGGATTGTCTATTCAGGCGTGGGAAAGCGTGAGGACGAGATAGAGTATGCCCTTCAATCTGGCATTCTGATGTTTAATATTGAATCACACCAGGAGCTGGAGCTCATAAACCGCTGCGGTACCCGCCTGAAAAAAAAGGCGCCAATTGCCCTTCGTGTGAACCCGGACGTGGATCCCAAGACACATCCTTACATATCAACAGGCCTGAAAAGGGAGAAGTTTGGGTTGGGCATGGAATCGGCTGCAGAGGTATACAAGTCAGCCGCTGCATTTCCACATGTAGAAGTTGTCGGCATCAGTTGCCACATCGGGTCTCAGGTTACAGAGATAGCTCCCTTTGTGGATGCCCTACACCGCGTCAAGGAGCTGATTGCAACCCTGGAGACCTTTGGCATCTCGATTTCCTATCTTGATATAGGGGGAGGGCTTGGGATCACGTACGATCGAGAATCTCCTCCTCACCCGAATGAATATGGCAGGGCGATCTCAGAGGCCCTTGGGGACTCAGCCTTCACGCTCATTTTAGAGCCTGGCCGGGTGATTGTGGGCAACGCGGGTATCCTCGTAACGCGGGTGCTGTACACCAAGAAAGGTGAGACTAAGGATTTCGTTATTGTGGATGCGGCTATGAACGACCTTGTTCGGCCCTCCCTTTACGACGCCTACCATGCTATCGAACCTGTGGTTAGAGATCAAAGGGAAACGATCAGGGCGGATGTGGTCGGACCGATTTGCGAAAGCGGTGACTTTTTGGCTAAGGATCGTGATACGCCGCGTGTGGAAGCAGGTGACTTGCTGGCAGTGATGAGTGCAGGGGCGTATGGCTTTACAATGTCTTCCAATTACAATTCAAGACCCCGAGTCCCAGAGGTCATGGTCAAGGAGGATCAATTCTATGTTGTCAGGGCGCGGGAGTCGTACGAGGACCTGATCAAAGGGGAGTCGATACCAGCTTTTCTGTGAAGAGAGGGCTGTGTTTATCTCTCGCAGAGCCCTCAGAGGCTCAGAGGTTTTAAGCTGAATTGCTGAGATGGCAATTCAGCTTAGACTGCCACGCTATCGCGCAAAATTTTCGTAGTATTGTTCAACGATGCCATAGTCCGGGTTAAAAATGCTTCGCCTCCGGCGGGCTGATTGTTTGGCCTGATTTTTCCATCTCAAAAAATCAGGCCAAGAAAATAATCTCAGTGATCTCTGCGAGCTCGAGCGACCGGAGGGAGCGGGCGAGAGATTTGATTCGTGCTCTTCCGGTTTAGGATTCAAAATGCAAAATTCAACACTCCCCTTTTACAAGATGAGCGGCAGCGGAAACGATTTTATCGTCGTGGACAACCGCGCCGCCATTGTTGACAAGGAAAACCTTGGCCAATTTGTAACCTTGATCTGCCGAAGGAAACTCTCAGTGGGGGCTGACGGGGTAATTTTGCTTGAAACCTCGGAACGGGCGGATTTCAAATGGCGTTTCTTCAATGCAGACGGCGGAGAGGTCGAAATGTGCGGCAACGGGGGCCGTTGTGCGGCAAGGCTTGCCTATCTGAAAGGGATCGCTGGTCCTCAGCTTAGCTTTGAAACCAAGTCTGGAGTCATCCGGGCCGAAGTGACCGGTGGACAGGTGAAGTTGGAGATGCCAGAACCGACCACGCCAGAACTTGATTATCCCCTGAAGGTTAAAGAAGAGACTTTTACGGTAAGCAGTATCACGGTTGGGGTGCCCCATGTA
>DAOVEU010000166.1:0-5310 GCA_030668805.1 Desulfobacterales bacterium | reverse complement strand
GGTGTCTCAGTATGTCCGTTATCTCTTAAGCCCTGAAGCGAAAAGAATCTTCAAAAAACACGGATTTGAGGTGGTAAAATAGATGAAAGGGGTTTCCTTTGATCTAGCCATGTCGCTCATGGCAGGTGTTTTTGTGTCCCTGATCATGCTGCCTATGATTGCGCTGTTTAGCGCAACATCAGTCGGGGAACTGGTAAACCAGTTCAGATCCGCAACGGTCCTGTCAGCCGTGGTCATCAGTCTAGAAACGTCGCTATTCGTGGTTTTGTTGGCATTGTTTTTGGGGATTCCCGTAGCCTACCTGCTGGCCATGAAGGATTTTAAGGGCAAGGAAATACTCGACACATTGGTTGATCTTCCGATTTCCATGCCTCCTCTGGTTGCGGGCCTGGCCCTTCTCATCCTCTTGGGACAAAATAGCACTCTTGGTAGAACCTTAGGCAATTACGGCATTGATCTCATATTCTCCAAAAAGGGAATCATCATTGCACAGCTCTTTGTTTCAACTCCCTTTTTGATCAAATCAACGAGGGGGGCATTTGAATCGATCAACAAGAATGTAACCGATGCTTCTTTGACCCTGGGAGCATCGAAATTCTATACATTTAGAAATGTCCTCCTGCCACTGGCCAAAAACGGCATCTATGCCGGCATGGTCATGACCTGGGCAAGGGCGTTGGGAGAATTTGGTGCCACTTCCATGGTGGCCGGCTGCGTCCCCTTTAGAACCGAAACAATGACTGTTGCCATTTACCAGGACGTTATGTCGGGTGAGCTCACCTCCTCGATCGCTATTGCTCTGCTTTTAACCGTATTTTCCTTTACCTTGTTATTGACATTTAAATCGAGGTTCAAAAGACAGATCCTGCAATCATAGTCCTTTCTTACGGAACAAAGGTAACTTTTCAATAACCTCGGGCTGCTGTCATTGCGAGTGAAGCGAAGCAATCTCCTTCATAGTCACAAGATTGCTTTGGCGTCCCCCTGAGGCGCACTCGCGATGACATGAAATGGTATACTGGACACCGCTACAAATTGAGCTTCGTTGTCATTTCGACCGAAGGGAGAAATTTTAAGATTCCTCACCTTCGTTCGGAATGACAGAAACAGGAGTTATGACGGTGTTGATCATAGTATCAAGGAGTCACTCCAAGTTATTGAGAACTTACGAACAAGGAGTTTAAAGTGGGGATTGTACTCAAAGAAATTCTAAAAAGTTATAACGGCCAGGCAGTGCTGAAGAATTTAAACCTAGAGGTTCATGAGGGAGAATTTCATGTCCTGTTGGGACCAAGTGGTAGTGGCAAGACAACCATCCTTGCCGTTATAGCGGGCTTGACCAAACAGGATAAAGGAGATGTTTTGATTGGAAACCGCAATGTAAACAGCCTTTCTCCAGACAAAAGGAGGATCGGTTTTGTCTTTCAGGACTACGCCCTGTTTCCCCACTTAAGCGTTTTTGACAATATGGCTTATGGCCTCAGAGTCAAAAAGGTTAAAGAAAGCAAAATAAGGAAGCGGGTTGGCCATTATTTGAGCAAGGTTGACATCGAAAGAGAAAAGGACAAATTTCCACACCAGTTAAGCGGAGGGCAAAAACAAAGGGTTGCCCTAATCAGGGCACTTGTCACCAAGCCGAAGATACTTCTCATGGATGAGCCTATGAGTAACCTGGACAGTCTCACCAAAGAGACAATGGGAGATGAATTGAAAAGTATTCAAAAAGAAATGGGAATGACCACGATATATGTCACCCATAATCAAGGTGAGGCTGTTTTGTTAGGAGATCGTGTTGCAGTCCTTAATCGCGGGAAAATAGAGCAGGTTGAATCCCCGGACGAATTATTCAATCATCCCAAAACCGAATTTGTAGCTCGTTTTGTCGGAGCCAAAAATGTCCTAAAAGTATCCGTAGTCGAAATAAAAGAGCATGAAGCCGTTGTATACGTCAATAATGAAAGATTGGTTCAACCTTTTAAGATCAGAGTCAAAAAATATCCTATTCTTGAAAAAGGAAAAGTGATCAACCTGTGCATTCATCCTGACAGAATTGTCTTAAAAAAAGAAAATGAAGCAGGTGGCAGCAACTTCAATAGAATCAGGGGAAAAATAGTAAACAGAAGAAACAATGGCAATGCGTTGAAGGTGACAATTGATACCGGCGGCTTGGAACTGCATGCAGCGATTCGCAAGAATATTTCTGACTTTAAGATACACGAAGATGTTTGGGTTTGCTTTGCCCCGGATGCGCCTCATCCGCTGTGCGGCAAAACGTGCCGAGCGCCCTATGCCCGCAGAAAATGCCTTAATCAGAAATTTGGAAACCGGTCTTTGGTTACAGTAACTATGGAGCGAGCCGACCGTGTCGGCGGAAAAAACGGCAACCCTGGCCCCGACCCTGGCCCAGACCGGGATTACGGGGCCTGGCAGTTAATTTAAGCATGTCGCGCCAGGGCGGGCCGGGATGATAGGGATGGCACATCAATGCTAAAGCTGTCGCGCCAGGGCGGGCACGGTTGCCTTGCTCCAGGATATGGAATCTGTGGACGTAGATAAAAAGTGAGTTTCCAAATTTCTGTTAATGAGGAGTGACCAAAATGAAAGGAATCATTGACTCTACGTTACGGGAAGGAGAACAGGCAGCCTATGTCTATTTTGACCTGAAGGAGAAGCTGCGTATCATTGACCTCCTCATTAAAGTTGGCGTTGATGAGATAGAGCTGGGGATTGGAGCGCAAAATCCCGAGATCGATGAACTCGTCAAAGAAGCCAGAAAATTTGCAGAGTGCCCGAAACTTGCCCTCTGGTGCCGGTGTCTTCCGAAAGATATTGAGGAAACCCTGGCCCTGTCGCCGGACGTTCTCGCCCTTTCAATTTCCGTTTCAGACATTCATATAGAACATAAACTGGGCAAAGATAGAAAGTGGGTACTAACCAGTGTCTGTGAAAGTGTAAAACAGGCGAAAGATAAATCATCATGTTATCTTTCCCTGGGTTTGGAAGATGCCTCCAGGGCTGACATAGATTTTGTGGAAGAAACATGCTGTGTGGCCCAGAGAGAAGGTATAGACAGGATTCGCTTTGCCGATACCCTGGGGATCATGGACCCCATTGCAATGTTTGATACCATTACAAGGTTAAAATCCTTGCTCAGCGTAGATATCGGGGTACATACCCACAATGACTTTGGTATGGCCACAGCCAATGCGATTAGCGCCCTGGCAGCCAGGGCAGATTTTGTGGATGTGACAGTGAACGGCCTTGGGGAGAGGGCCGGCAACGCGGCCCTGGAAGAGGTAGTGGCCTTTTTAGTGAAAAGAAAGGGGATAGCGAGGTATAATCACACGTTCCTTTCCTCTCTTTCTGACTATGTTGCAAACATTTCCCGCATCCCTGTGTCTCCAAAGAAGCCCGTGGTTGGCAAAGATATCTTTACGTGCGAATCTGGCATTCATATAGATGGCCTGATCAAGAATCCGTCAAACTACGAACCGTATGACCCTTCAGAGGTATCTCTACAGAGAAAATTCCTTATTGGTAAGAAGGCGGGGACAAATGCTCTTCGCTACAAGCTCGAGAGCCTGGGCATAGATGCAAAAGGCCATCTTCTTGAGCAGTTCTTAATGAAGGTCAAAAATGAATCCTCCCGACTAAAAACGAGCCTTACAGACGAAGAGCTTTTGTATCTCTACTCCATGCAGACCGAAGTTGCATCCCCTTTTCCCTAAAGCCTTCCCTTTCTCAAGATGGCTATGAGAAGCCACATGCCCATGACGGCGGCGGCCACAAAACCGAGGATGCCGAAGACCGGGATGCCGAACAGGAATGGGGGAGTCTTGGAAAGAACGATCAGGGCCGAACCGATGAGAAGGGCTGCAATGACAATGGAGAAGGCAATCCGGTTGCTGATCTGATCGTGTGTTGCCAGCATAGGTTCCAGCCCCCGGTGCTCAAATTCGATCTTGGCCCTGCCCTGCTTAAGTTGCTTCAAGATCGCACGAAGCTCCCCCGGGATTTCCTGCATAAGCCGAACAAGCTCAGCGCCGGATTTAAGGATATCGCTCGCCACGCGTTTGGGACGAAACCGCTCCATCTTGACGCGCTGAATAAACGGAGCGGCTTGATTGATCATCTCAAAATCCGGATCAAGCGAAAGACCAACGCCCTCCACAGTAGCTAATGCTTTCATCATTAGAAAAATATCAGGCGGCATCCGTAGGCGATGCCGAGAAACGAGTTCCATGAGCTGGTGGAGGAGCTTTTCCATTTGTAGATTTTTGAGAGACTTATAAAGATGCTGCCCAATGAGATCTCCTATATCTCTTGCCAAGAGCCGTGTGTCCGGCTCCTCATCGTACTGGGTGAGCTTAAGCAGGTCATAGGTCGCCCTGGATTCATCCCTCCGCACCACGCTATGGACCAGATCGGCAAAATCCTCCCGGGTCTGCCGGTCGATCGATCCCATCATCCCGAAATCGAGATAGCAGAGCACGTTACCGGGCAGGACAAAAATATTCCCTGGATGGGGATCTGCATGAAAGAAACCGTGATCAAATACCTGCTTCAGGATCAGGTCGGCTCCCCTGGCGGTGATGACCTTTCTGTCCAATCCCTCCTTCTCTATACGTTCAATATCAGAGGCCTTGACCCCGTCGATGTACTCCATGGTAAGGACACGCTCCGTTGTTGTTTCGCGAAACACCTTGGGGACATAAACGGTCTCATCGTCTATGAATTGCCGGGAAAACCGCTCTATGTGAGAGGCTTCGATAGTATAGTCTATTTCTTTTTCAATGGTGCGGGCAAATTCCTCCACGATTCTGGCAGGGCGGCTTACCTGAAATTCTTCTAAGTGCCGCTCCATGAGCGAGGCTAAATGGAGCATGATCTCCAGATCTACCTCGATGATCTTGCGGATACCGGGACGCTGGACCTTGACTGCTACTTCCTCGCCATCCTTCAACCGTGCCCTATGAACCTGGCCTATAGACGCTGCAGCAAGAGGCGTTTCCTGGAAGCGCAGGAAAATGTCTCCGGGCGCCGCGCCAAGCTCTGATTCAATGATTTGCGCGACCTCGGCATAGGCGAAGGGGGGAACATGATCCTGGAGTTTTGAAAGCTCTTCTATAAACTCTACGGGACTCAGGTCGGGACGCGTGGAAAGCACCTGGCCCAGTTTTATAAAGGTGGGCCCAAGTTCTTCCAGTGCCATTCGTACCCTCTCCGCCCTGGTGAGTCTCTCTACCTCCTCCCGCCTTTTCCTGGAGATCATTTGAAGACCGATTTCAAGATACTGTTCGATCTTCAGGA
>DAOVEU010000269.1:0-3854 GCA_030668805.1 Desulfobacterales bacterium | reverse complement strand
AACGAGTGAAACGAGTGCCTAAAGCCCGCCCTGGCGCGACATGCTTGAATTAATCTACTAAGCAAGCCCATAATCCCGGTCTGGGCCAGGGTGAACCAAAGTGCCTAAAGTGCCTAAAGTTGAGGACGGGAAAATTATGGATCATAAGCAATTCGCTAAAGAGCTTGAAAAACGGACTCGAAAATTTGCGGTGAGTAGCGTGGGGGCTCTGTCCCCCACAATAAGTGCCCCGCGGAGGGGGCACGCTACGCATTATCGGATGTCCATTCGTAGCGTGGGGGCTCTGTCCCCCACATAAAATGAAAAATGAAAAGACAGAGAATTAGATTTCATAAATCGATCAGGCTGCCGAGGGAATGTTATAGTGAACCTAATCGGCCATTTTTCATAACCATATGTGTAGTCAATAAGTTCCAATTATTCTGCAACACCAAAATCGCCGCAAGAATGTGGGAATTGATTATGAAAGGACATCTGATGACTCATTCCGATTTGATTTGTGCATGTTTGATGCCTGATCATTTACACCTCATTCAAGTTCCCACAAAAGAGAATCTTATCGATCTGATTGGAAGATGGAAATCGTACACAACAACCATTATGAAAAAAGAGTTCCAGGTACGGTCATTGTGGCAGAGTGGTTTTTACGACCATGCAGTACGCAAAGAAGAGGATTTAAGAGAGTTGGTGGATTACACGATTAACAATCCGTTTCGAGCCGGTTTGGTGGAATCCGCCAAAGAATATCCTTATATTTGGCACCGTTGGATGCAATCGTAGCGTGGGGGCTCTGTCCCCCACAATAAGTGCCCCGCGGAGGGGGCACGCTACAAGTGACGAATGACAAAGGAGCATCATGTCCAGATTAGCGTCGCTTTTCATTGGGAAGGAAAAGGATTCAGAACAACCGAACGCGCATGAGGGGGTCGCGCCGGGCAAGACCATCTATAAGATCCTGTTCGTCGATGATGAAGAGAATGTCATAAGTGCCATGCGACGCATTTTCAGGCGAGAGAACTATGCCATACTTACCGCGAGTTCCGGAGCCGAGGCCCTGGAGCTTCTCGAAAAGGAACCGGTCCACGTTGTGATATCCGATCACCGCATGCCGGGCATGACCGGGGCAGACCTGTTGCGCAAAATCAAAGAACTGTATCCCCAGACCATACGGATCATGCTGACCGGACATGCCGACGTGAACGCAATCATGGGGGCGGTAAATGAAGGGGCTGTATACAAATTTATCACCAAACCCTGGAATGACGATGACCTGCGTCTTACCGTCAGTCTCGCATTAGAGCAATATGATTTGATCCAGGAAAATAAGGTATTAAAAGAGCAACGGGAGGCCCAGAAGAAAAAGATCAAGCAACTGAACCGCTTTGTAAACGTCAACCGGAGCCAACTTGGGCGCATGCTGCTCCGGGGAAAACTGATCCGAAAGGAGGCTCTCGACAAAGCTCTGGCGGTGCAGGCGAAAACAAATAAGATTTTGCCAAGGATCCTGATAGACATGGGGATGGTGGATGAAGCAACCATCATGAAAACGATTCAATCAGAGCTGGGAATCAACCGGGTCTATCCAAATGAGTTTACGGTGCCAAAGGAGCTGGCATTACTCATCCCCAAAGAAATCTGTGAGAAAAACGTACTCGTGCCCCTCAAACGTGCCGATGGACAACTAATCGTTGCGATGGCCGATCCCACTGATTATATGAAGATGGATGATCTGAAGTTTATTGCCGGAGTCCCGATTCAAGCTGTTTTATGCACCGAGAAAGAGATCACCGATAAGCTACAGGATGTTTACGGGGAGGCCAATATCGTTGAGGAGGTAATATCCGAAATCGATATGTCTGACCCGTATGATACGATAGAGATTATCTTAGACGAAGGGGACGAAGAAACGGATATTGATGAATTACTGCGCGCCAAGGATCAGCCGCCCGCCATCCGGATCGTGAATGCCATTGTTTCAGAAGCCTTGCGCCACAACGCCTCCGATGTCCACATTGAGCCCAAGACCAAGTATGTAATGGTGCGTTTTCGCATAGACGGACTCCTTCACGATAAAATCAACATCCCGCTTGCAATGCATCCCTCCATTGTCTCCAGGATCAAGGTCATGTGCGAGCTGGACATAGCGGAACGGCGCAGACCCCAGGATGGCCGCGTGACCGTAAAGACCTCCTCAAGGATGGTAGACATGCGCATCTCCACGCTTCCCACGATTACCGGCGAAAAGGTAGTACTAAGGATACTGGACAAAAATGCGGCCATTAAGGATGTTGGAGAGATAGGCCTTTCGGACGAGGATCTGGTGAAACTTGTGCGATTGGTTTCACAGCCTCAGGGGGTTATCCTGAGTACAGGGCCGACCGGCAGCGGCAAAACCACCACGTTGTACTCGCTTATGCGTCATGCGGCCACGACTATCAAGAATTTTACGACGATTGAAGATCCGGTGGAGTATTTCATGAGCATGGCGGGACAGGTACTTGTCCGGGAAAAGATCGGTCTTCGCTTTCCCGATGTCCTGCGGGCTCTCTTACGGCAGGATCCTGATGTGATTATGTTAGGCGAGATACGGGACTTTGAAACCGCGGAAGTGGTTCTTCATGCGGCCATGACGGGCCACCTGGTTCTGAGCACCTTGCACACTAACAACAGTGTCGCCTCTATTACACGGCTGCGGGATCTTGGGATCAAACCTTATGTGATCAACGAAGCCCTTACCGGTATTATTGCCCAACGGCTCGTGCGGCGTATCTGTTCGCACTGCAAGGTAGACGATGATCCGCCCGAAGAACAGCTCCGCGCCCTGAAACTGGACAAGAAAACCCTCGATTTTACCCCTCAAAGGGGGTCGGGGTGTGAGCACTGTAACCAAACAGGATACATGGGGAGAACAGGGATTTTTGAGGTGTTCCAGATTGATGAGGAACTCAAGAAGATGATTTACAGGGATGCCGGCCGGATGGAACTTCTCAGGGCGGCACGGTGGTCTGGCATGAGGACACTCCTGGAAGACGGCATTGATAAGGTAAGAAAAGGGATCACTACCTGCGAGGAGGTCCTGAGGATTCTTGGGCCACAAAACACCCTGGAAATCCCATGCCCCCATTGTGGCGTTCGCCTTGAAGAACGATTTCAATTTTGCCCGTTTTGCGGCGGTGCGATCATCCCATGCTGTGGCGGCTGCGGCAAATTTTTGACCGGGACCTGGGAGACCTGTCCTTATTGCGGGGAGAAGGTTGTCATTGGTCATTAGTTGAGTAGTCGAATGGTTGAGTGGTTGAGTGGTTGAACAGAGTTGAATGATCTGACAACTTAACGATTCAACGACTCAACTAAACACAAATGACCAATGACTAATGACAGCGAACGAAGTGAAGGAGCCAAAACTATGGAAACGCTAACCGTACTCTTTGTAGATGACGAGCCAGATATCTTGAATTCCCTCAGGAGGCTTCTGCGAAGTGAGGCGTATCAGTCACTTTTTGCCCGAAGCGGGAAAGAGGCACTCCATTTTCTGGAGAGCGAGAGCATTCATGTCATTATCACTGATCTGGGCATGCCGGACATGGATGGACTGGCATTGCTCAAGCAGGTCGAGCAAAAGTATCCAGACACGATTCGCCTGGTATTGTCAGGTCTCCATGATAGCGATTCCATTCTTGATGCCATTAACAGGGGGAACGTATACCGTTACATTCTCAAGCCATGGGATGACATGGAACTGAAGCTAATTGTGAGACAGGCGATTGACCTATTCAGCCTGCAACAGGAAAGAAGGGACCTGCTTAAAGAACTGGAGGAACATAACCGGTTATTGGAAAAGAGGGTAGAAGAAA
>DAOVEU010000240.1:0-4213 GCA_030668805.1 Desulfobacterales bacterium | reverse complement strand
CAAGGGGGTTCCTAAAGGCTGGATGCTGCCCATTCGCGACGTGCTGATTTACTCCGGAGCCAAGTTTCTGTGCCCATGCGCGGGTGAGATTAGCCTGATGCCGGGAACCTGCTCAAACCCGGCCTTTCGCCGCGTTGATGTAGATGTGAAGACCGGGAAAGTGAGGGGGTTATTTTAGATTGGTCATTGGTCATTGGTCACTAGTCACTAGTCACTGGTGATTAGTGATTAGATTAGAATAAAATCCTTACGGCCCGCCCTGCCCGCCCTGGCGCGACAGAAGTTGGATCATGCCCAGGAGTGAAAAACCCGGTCTGGGCCAGGGGCGCGACACCAATATATGAGCACGCAACCTTCGAGAACCCGGTCTGGGCCAGGGATTAACTCCAAAAGATATAACCATAGGAGTTCAGGCGTAAGCCTTTTAACATCCCTATTGTGTAATTTATAAACCCAAATTTGGATTAAATCGTGGAAGAAGCCAGGAACAAAAGCGGAAAAGTCTCCTCGTCTCCGGGTCCAATTGGCGCTGTTATGGTCGTGGGGGGCGGGATCGCCGGTGTGCAGGCATCTCTTGACCTGGCGGACCTGGGGTTTAGGGTGTACTTGATAGAGCAGGGACCAGCCATTGGTGGAAAGATGGCCCAGCTTGACAAGACCTTCCCTACCAATGACTGTTCCATGTGCATCCTTTCGCCGAAACTGATCGAGTGTCAACGAAATACGAACATTGAGATTATCACCTTTGCACAGATCAACGAAATCCAGGGCGAAGCCGGCCAGTTCAAGGTTTCGGTGGTCAAGCAACCTCGCTACATAGATGAAGACCTTTGTACCAACTGCGGGCAGTGCAGCCTTTACTGCCCGTTGCTCATTCCAGACGTATATAATGAATGCATGTCAGGGGTGAGAAATGTCCATATCCATTTCCCCCAGGCGATTCCGGCATTTCCTTATATTGATCCCACCAAATGTCTCTTCATGACAGAAGGAGTTTGCCATATCTGCACCTCGGCCTGTCAGAGAAAGGCAATCGATCTTAACCAGAAAGAGGAATTATTGGAACTGGACGTGGGAGCGGTTATCCTGGCATTGGGTTTTGAGCCCTTTGACCCGAAGGTCAAACCCACTTACGGCTACGGCAAACTCCCCGATGTGGTGACGAGTATGGAGTTTGAGCGCATCCTTTCTGCCACCGGCCCCTTCCAGGGCCATGTTCGCAGGCCTTCGGACGGCAAAGAGCCCGAAAAAATCGCCTGGATCCAGTGTGTGGGTTCCCGTGATCCTTCTATAGGCCGGGGATACTGCTCGTCGGTCTGTTGCATGTATGCCATCAAGGAGGCGATGCTTGCCAAGGAGCATGCCACTCATGACCTGGATACTGCCATCTTTTATATCGACATCAGGTCACATGGTAAGGATTTCGAGAAATTCTACGAGCGGGCAAAAGGAGAAGCGGGGATACGTTTTGTAAAGTCCAGGATCGATACGATTTTGCAGGATGATGAGACCGGGAATCCCCTTATCCGTTATGTAGATGAGGCTGGCAGGCAGGTTAAAGAGACCTTTGACATGGTGGTCTTGTCAGTGGGTATTGGGATATCTCCACAGGCTGTGGAGCTGTCAAAAAGACTAGGGGTTGACGTGGATCAATACGGCTTTGCAGTAACCAGTAGCCTTGAACCGGTGGGCAGCTCCAGGCCGGGCATTTATGTATGTGGGGCCTTTCAGGGATGCAAGGACATTCCTCAATCTGTAATGGAGGCGAGTGCTTCGGCCGGCGCAGCCTCTGTAGCCCTATCACCTGCTCGAAGCACCATGACAGAGGCGCACGTCTATCCGGAAGAAAGGAGTGTGGAGGATGAAGAACCCCGTATCGGGGTGTTCGTCTGCCATTGCGGCATCAACATCGGGGGCGTTGTCAATGTCCCTGAGGTCAAGGAGTACGCGAGGACCCTTCCCCATGTCGTGCATGTGGATGAAAACCTCTTTTCCTGTTCTCAGGATACCCAGGCCGAAATCAAGGATGCGATCAAAGAACACAAGTTGAACCGGTTTGTCATAGCCTCCTGTACGCCGAGAACCCATGAACCGCTTTTTAGAGAAACCCTTCGCGAAGCTGGCCTGAACCAATACCTTGTCGAGATGGCCAACATAAGGGACCAATGCTCGTGGGTCCATATGCACGAACCCGACAAGGCCACGGAAAAGTCAAAGGACCTGGTGCGGATGGCTGTGGCCAAAGCGGGTTTAATTCAACCCCTCACTGAACCCACGGTGGGCGTGACCAAGGCAGGGCTTGTGGTAGGTGGTGGTGCGGTCGGGATGACCTGTGCGTTGAATCTTGCGGAACAGGGCTATGAGGTCCACCTCGTGGAGCGGGAAAAGGTCCTGGGAGGGCAGGCCCTGAAACTCCGCGAAACCCGTAAGAGGGAAGAGATACAGCCATACCTTGAAGACCTGATCAAAAAGGTTCATGACCACCCATGGATTCATTTGCATACTCAGAGCACAATCAAGGAAGCAGGGGGTTTTGTCGGGAATTTTGAATCGACTCTTTCTGATGCCGACGGCAAAGAGGTGGTCGTCAAACACGGTGCTACCATCCTGGCAACGGGCGCCCAGGCTTACAGGCCCTCTGGATATCTGTACGGAGAGGATCCGCGCGTGCTTTTGTCCCTGGATCTGGACAAGGAGATGGCCGAAAACAGCAAGCGCTTCAAGGAGGCACAAACAGCTGTCTTTATACAGTGCGTAGGCTCACGGGAGCCCGAAAGGCCGTACTGCAGCCGGGTGTGCTGTACCCACTCTATCCTGAGCGCCCTTAAACTCAAGGCCATTAATCCTGGTATGGATGTATATATCCTTTATCGTGACCACATCCGCTCGTACGGCCAGCGGGAAGACATTTACAGAGAAGCGCGCAACAAGGGTGTAGCTTTCATCATGTATAGCCTGGAAGAGAAACCGCAGGTTGAAAAGAAAAACGGCAAGCTAAGAGTGACAGTGAAAGACCAGGCATTGCAATGTCGTCTAGAGATAGAGGCAGACATCTTGACCCTGGCATCTGCAATCGTGCCGAGTGCGGGTAGTGACGCATTGTCCAGGCTTTATAAGGTTCCCATAAATCAGGAAGGTTTCTTCCTGGAGGCGCATGTCAAGCTTAGGCCGGTAGAGTTTGCCACTGACGGCGTTTATCTAGCCGGTCTTGCCCACTATCCGAAGCCGATTGGACAAAGCATTGCAGAGGCCAAGGCTGCAGCAGGCAAGGCCGCAGCCCTCCTTTCTCGAGATTCCATTGTCACCCAGGGCGTCATCGCTCAGGTAAACGAATTGCTTTGTCGTGGGTGCAGCCTCTGTGCTGAACTCTGTCCTTTTGAAGCCATACAGATCGTGGAGACCGAGAACGGCCGCAAGGCCCAGGTAATCGATGTCGCCTGCAAGGGGTGCGGGGTGTGTGCAGCCACCTGCTACCGGCACGCCATTGGTATTAATGGCTTTACCGATGAGCAGATAGGGTCACAGGTGAAGGCGTTTCTTGAGAGTGCCTAAAGTGAGCTAAAGTGAGCTGAAGTGCCTAAAGTGAACTGAAGTGCCTAAAGTGAACTGAAGTGCCTAAAGTGAACTAAAGTGCCTAAAGTGAACTAAAGTTGAGGCCCGCCCTGGCGCTACATGCTTAAATTAATCTACTGAGCCTGTTGTCCCGGTCTGGGCCAGGGACTTGAAGAAACTGTTTGATTACTCGTTTCATTAATTGGATTGGTGGGATTACTTTCAGTGGTTTCTAATCAGTTGACCCAACGGAACCAAATACCAATAGAACTGTGTTTCATTTTTTAACTTTAGTTCACTTTAGTTCACTTTAGGCACTTGAAATACTTTAGCTCACTTGTCAAAAGGAGGATCTATCATGGCAGCAAATCTAATTAAAGGAACAGAGATCTCGAAGCAGATTCGTGAAGAAATCACCAGGGAAATAGAGGAACTAAAAGAAAAGCATGGTGTGACACCGGGATTGGCCACTATCCTCGTAGGTGAGGACCCGGGCTCAAAGGTTTATGTGGGGCAAAAGGAAAAAGCCTGCAACAAGCTTGGCATTTATTCTGAGAGGACAGATCTCCCTGCTGATACCTCAGAAGCCGATTTGCTGGAACTCGTGAAAAAATTGAACGATAATCCAAAGATCCATGGTATTCTGGTGCAACTTCCCCTG
>DAOVEU010000065.1:0-7790 GCA_030668805.1 Desulfobacterales bacterium | reverse complement strand
CTTCCGGTTCATCTGGACCTTCAACAAGTTCGACGATATCTTCCTCCTGACAAGGGGACAGGCCGGAACCAAGGTCTTGACTATTAAAGTATACGATTATGCATTTGGTGAATTCAACATCGGGGCGAGTTCAGCGGTGGCCATGGTCCTATTTGCGGTTCTGTCCGTCTTTCTCTTAATCTACTTCCGCTGGATCGCGAAGGAGGCCTAATTTGATTGGAAGTAACCATTTACTCCTGTCTCTCGCCCGCTCCCCGTGGTCGCTGGAGCTCGCAGAGCTCACAGAGATAATTTCTTTGGCCTGATTTTTTGAGTAGGAAAAATCAGGCCACCAACTCAGCCCGCTGTGGGCGGGCAATGACAATATCGGTGCTGTTATTCTCATCCATGAGTAAAAGCTTATTGAAATTGGGTTCAAGAAGAAACTTATCAGACAATAATGATTTGCGGCGTTCGCCTTGTGAACAGTTCCCGCGTAAGCGGGATGGCAGTTTGATCTGAATTCCCCTCTCAGGAATTCAGATCAAAAACTCTGTGACTCTGTGTGCTCTGTGAGAGACAAAAAGATATCGCCGTAGTCTGTGTACGTCTGTGTGGGTCTGTGGCTAATTCTTTATAGATGGAGATATGAGATGATGAGTCGAGAGCGTTTGGAGGGAACCATTATCCGGATTCTCAGGGTCGTTGGTATCCTCTTCTTCATCGCTATCGTGGCCTTCCCCTTTTACTGGATGATCGTCTCTTCTTTCAAGTCTCTGGAGGAGATCGTGCTGAAGCCCGCGAACCTGGGACTGGACATCCGAAAAATCGATTTTCACGCCTATTATGAAGTCCTCTTCAGACACGGCTTTCTCCGATACATCTCCAACAGCGTTTATGTCTCCATCGCCACCGTGGTGCTCTCTGTAAGCCTGGCCACGGTGGGGGGCTACGCCGTCACACGGCTCCATTTTCGTGGTCAGGGGTTTATGTCCTACGGCATCTTGCTCATCTATATGTTTCCGGCCATCGTGCTGGTGATCCCTTTGTACGTGATATTCTCCCGGATGGGGCTGCGGGATTCGATCAATGTGCTCATTCTTGTGTATCTGGCCCAGACCCTGCCGGTGGCCCTGTACATGCTCCGGAGCTACTTCCAGACGCTGCCCGCTGAGATGGAGCACGCAGGGCTCGTAGACGGGTGCAGCCGTATCGGGGTAATCTGGCGGATCGTCATTCCCCTGTCCGCCCCGGCCCTGGCCAGCGTGGCCCTGTACACCTTTATGATCGCCTGGAATGAGTTTCTCTTCGCCTTCATGTTCCTGGATACCCCGGAGAAATTTACCCTATCCAGAGGGGTGGTGCAGCTTGCAGGGAGCGTGCATCTCTCCAAACAACTGGTGATGGCCGCTTCAGTCATGGTGACCATCCCCATTCTGGTCCTGTTCTTCTTCTTTGAACGTCGCCTGGTCCGGGGCCTGACCGCCGGGGCCATGAAAGGTTGAATAGGGTATGGAGCATTACCGATTTGTTAATTTTTCTATGAACTGTCTGATGGTGCAAACGATCAAAGGATTCTTCTTGTCTCTCACAGAGCACACAGAGTCACAGAGTTTTTGATCTGAATTCCTGAGAGGGGAATTCAGATCAAACTGCCATCCCGCTGACGCGGGAAATGTCGACCGGTGTCATAGAAGATGATATTCCTCCATAATACGTGCTTGGTTGCCCCCGGCCATGGCCGGGGCGATTGTTTGGCCTGATTTTTTGTCCTTGCCCCGTTAAATGCGAAGCCTATTTAACCGGGGTCAAAAAATCAGGCCAAGTAAAAGAATGATCTCTGCGATCTCTGTGAGCTCTAGCGATCCCCCAAGGGGGAGAGCGGGCGAGAGAAGGTGTTAAAATACATGGCATCGGTGAGCCTGAAAGCAATTACCAAGCGATTTGGTAAGGTCGTGGCTCTCTCCGGCGTGGATCTGCACGTGGAGGATGGGGAGTTCTGCGTGCTTCTGGGGCCTTCGGGCTGTGGGAAGAGCACACTGCTCAATATTATTGCCGGCCTTATCCCCCAGGATGAGGGCACGGTACTTCTGGACAGTGAACCTGTGGATCGACTTGCCCCACGGGACCGGGATGTGGCCATGGTCTTCCAGAGCTATGCCCTTTATCCCCACATGACGGTGTCCCGGAACCTGAGCTTCGGGCTTCGGATGCGTGGAGTCCCCAAGCCAACCATCCACAAGCAGGTCCTGGAAACAGCCCGGCTCCTGGGAATCGAGGATCTCCTGGATCGAAAACCCCGGGAACTCTCGGGTGGCCAGCGGCAGCGGGTGGCCATGGGTCGGGCCCTGGTGCGTAAGCCCAAGCTCTTCCTGCTCGACGAGCCCTTGAGTAACCTGGATGCCCGCCTGCGGTCCAGCGTCCGGCTGGAGCTCAAGCGGCTGCACCGTCAGATCAAGGGTACCATCGTATACGTTACCCACGACCAGGTAGAGGCCATGACCCTTGGTGACAGGGTGATTGTTATGCGTGATGGCAAGGTGCGCCAGATCGATAGGCCGGAGACCATCTACGCGCGGCCTGTGGACACCTTTGTGGCCACCTTTATCGGATCACCCGAGATGAACCTTTATCAAGGAAGGCTCGTATGCAAAGATGGTCGCACCCATTTCCAGGGGCCTGGCTTTTCATTGGACCTCGGGGGGCTTCAGATCAACCTTGAGGAAGGCAAAGTGGAGCTGGGCATCCGTCCTGAGGACATCAGAATCGGTCAGGGTGGGACTACGGTGCTGGAGGCCAAGGTGGAGATGCTCAGCAACGTGGGCTCGGAGAAGTACATCCATGCCCGTCTCGGTCAGGAGGGCCTGACGGTGCGCGCCCCCAAGGAGGCCGCCTTCGAGCCGGGCCAGGTCATCCCTCTGACCATCGATCCTGGCCGGGTGCATATTTTCCATGAGGGGTGCAGGCTCTGATTGCACGTTTCGGAAATGCAATTTCTCAAAAAACTCGGGTTGCTGTCATTGCAAGCCTCCGGCCCGGGGGGCGAAGTGAAGCAATCTCTCCTTTTCGCTTACCGATGAATCGGTTAAAGGTTTCTCTCACACATTCCAGCCGAATCCCTGTGGCGGCATTCTCTCGCTGTTGCTGTTGGATCGAGAATTATCGCAAACAAGAAATATCCTGCGTTGGCTAACGAAGCCTTCTCTGCCGGACTCATTCATGATGCAGGAAAACTCATTTTAGATCCGTATATTTTAGAGAGGAAAGAAGAGTTCTTGAGATTCCTGGCAGATGGTGAACAGACATTCCTTAGTGCTGAAAAAGAGATCTTCAGGTTTGATCATGCAGAAATTGCTGCAAAGGTCTGTGAGAACTGGAATTTTCCAAAATCAACATCTGTTGCTATTAAGTATCATCATTATCCTTCCCGGTTACGGGGGAAGAACTTAGCTCCGCTTCGCTCCGCAATTGGAATACTGGAGTACTGGAATAATGGAATAATGGAATAATGGGTTTAAAAGGTATTTTGTTCTTTTCTGTATTTCACATCATTCCATCATTCCATTATTCCCTGATCCAGCCTGCAATGAGGCCAATAAATAGCTATACTTTCAATAGGTTGTAGAAATTCCGAGACGTTATTAGCGTACATTGTCCATGTAGCAGATCAGATTGCAATACGGAGTGGTATGGATATCGACGGGATCACACCTAAAACTGACGACAACTCCATTCGAATACTAGGCATTCAAAACAACGACATCGAACTGATTATTGATGAGGTTGTGAAATCCGTAAATCAGGTCACAGGAGTAACATAAGAAAAGGGCACATAAGAAAAGGGCGTTTCCCATAATAGCAGCTTCCCAGAACACCGCTTCACCAAGATTTCAGCCAACTTCGTCGCGTCCTTGCCATTGAGATTCTCGGTAGTTTGGGATATGCTTATTTTGCACCAAGACAGAGCACCAATCTGAAACTCTATATTGACCCCCCAACGATTCCAGGCTGAATTTTTTGTTCGTTCCCTTGACAAATCACCAGAATCTGACCAAAAAGTTTGACAAATCTCATCATGTCAGATAGAAATCTATAACAAAATTCGTAACCGTTCACTAGTTCAGAGGTTTAGACGTTAACCCAGAACGGTGAACGCCTACCATTCTCCAATTCTCCCTGAACTAAGGTGGTGCCATGCTCAGTGTAAAAGATATCATGACAAGAGATGTGATCGCCGTCTCGCCTGAGATGGATATCGCTCATGCCGCAAGGCTCCTTCTCGAAAAAAGCATCAATGGCGTTCCCGTGGTGGATGGAACGGGAAAGCTGGTGGGGATCCTCTGCCAGAGCGACCTGGTCGCACAGCAAAAAAAGTTTCCTATCCCTACGCTTTTCACGTTTCTGAATGGGTTCATTCCCATGACGTCCATGAAGCATCTCGAAAAAGAGGTTCAGAAGATCACGGCCATCACCGTGGCCGATGCCATGAGTCCAAATCCAGTCAGCATCCGGCCCGGGGCGAGTATCGAGGAGGTGTGCACTATCATGGTGGACAGGAATTTCCATACCCTTCCTGTGGTGGATAAAGGAAAGCTGGTGGGGATCCTGGGAAAAGAGGATGTCCTGAGAACACTCATGCCTGCACCAGAAGCAAGATGACCAGCGGGCGGTAGTTCCTAATGAATGCAACCTACGAACATCTCGGTTTCTCGCTACAACCTACGGCCAAACCAGGCTGCACCGGACTGCGGACAAGCCACGGCCGCTGAGCCTGCCCGTTAACCGTGTGTTTTTGATTACTGCTATAGATGGAAACAATTTAAGAGTGCAAAATTCTTAGGTTTCTAAATCAAATCATTACTTTTGCCCTGAAAAAATCTGCCGCTTGAAGGAGAACCCACCGTCCTGGCACTGCAATCGTTATGGCCAAAACTTGGTCAGGGCTTCGTCAATAGGTAAGTTTCTAGCTAGTGCCCATCCATAAATGAATTTTCAAAATAGTGGGCACTAACGTCAGTTTCCAATTCAGAAATGAGCAATTTTTCGCAAGGTCAAGGAGATCAAGGGATTGCGCGGAGGCGTACATTTGGTACGTCGCACAAGCAATCACGCAGATTGACGCCGAGATTGCGGAAAAGGGCCGTTTCTGGATGGAAACTAGCTAATCCCCAACATGTCATGCTCTCCCCGCCTAGTATTGGCAGTCACACCTTCGTAGGATTACCGATTTTCTCTGCGCATTTTTTTCAGTAAAAAATAGTGTTAATTTTTTGTTCACAATGCCGATAAAAAAAAGAAGGTATGCTTTTGCAGTCTTGACGAAACTATCGGCCCAGTTTGTCTTTATGTAATCTTGGGTCAACATATGAGGGCAAAATCATGAAAGAGCAAAACAAGACAAAAAAACAGCTTATTGAGGAATTGGTGAAAGATAGAGAAAGAATAGAGGAATATGTGCGCATGCTTGATGCGATACCCGATGTGGTTTACAAAATAGACCCTGATGGGCATTTTGTCTATGTAAACCTGTGTGTTACAAACCTGGGCTATGAACCTGAAGAATTGATAGGGAAACATTTTAGCACCATAATTCATCCGGATGATGTAGCTTCTGTGAGCCGTAAGACCGTTTTGGAGAAATATAAGGGAAGAGTAACGGGAGATAAGAATTCACCAAGACTTTTTGATGAAAGAAGAACCGGAAGTAGAGTAACAAAAAACCTCGCAGTTCGTCTGCTAGCAAAAAACCGGGATAGACAGCAAGATTCTCGGATCGGCACAGATTCAAAAGAAATGTATGCAGAAGTGATGGCAAGTGGACAATTCGGTACTGGGGTAGCCAGAAAAGAAAAAGCCTTTCTTGGAACTGTAGGAACGATTCGAGATATGGAAAGCCCGCAGCAATCTCATCAGATGACGTCTTCTGAATACGGTGAAATAACCTATGGGGAAATATGTTCATGTGGCCAATATAACGTTGACTTAGGCAGGGCTGATAAAGAGCATCGGGGAACAGTGGGAATATAAAAGATATCACGGAACGCAAGCGCTTGGAAGAACAAAGAGAAAGAGTGTGCCACGCGCAGAAAATGGAATCTATCGGGCAACTTGCGGGCGGAATTGCCCATGACTTCAACAATCTGCTGATGGGAGTCCAGGGAAATGTAGCGTTGATGCTGCTGAAAAAGGATTTACCGCATGCCCATTGCGAACGGCTAAAGAATATCGAAAGGCAGGTTGAAAGCGGAGCCAAACTCACTTCCCACCTTCTCGGCTATGCCAGGAAAGGCAAATATGAGGTCAAACCGATCGATCTGAATGAGTTAGTGGAGGAGGTCTCTGATACCTTTGGCATGACTAGAAAAGAGATTACGATTCACCGAGAGCTGGCCGATGACTTGTATGGGGTAGAGGCAGACTCCACCCAGATAGAACAAGTCCTTTTGAATCTCTTTGTAAATGCTGCAGACGCCATGCCTGGCGGTGGGGATTTTATGCTGAAGACCATGAATACGAGCTACAAGGATATGAAGGGGAAGGTATATCGTCCGAAGGTAGGCAACTATGTGCTGTTAACAGTGACCGACACAGGGATGGGCATGGATAAAAGGACCATGGAAAAAATCTTTGATCCCTTCTTTACCACAAAAGAGATGGGGCGGGGCACTGGTCTTGGGTTGGCTTCAGTTTACGGGATCATAAAGGGCCACGACGGATATATCGATGTGGACTCCACCGAAGGGCACGGGGCCACCTTTAGAATTTATCTGCCTGCGTCAGAGAAAAAGGTCCAGAAAGCAGCCAGAACTGCTGATCAGTTTGCGAAGGGGACCGGAACGGTCCTCCTTGTAGACGATGAGGAGACAGTCCTGGAAGTGAGTAAGGGTTTGCTGGAGGCTATGGGCTACCAGGTACTCATGGCTAAAGACGGAAAAGAGGCCATCGAGGTTTATGAGAAAAGTTGGGATGACATAGACGTCGTTCTTTTAGACATGGTTATGCCCAACGTCGGTGGCGGTGAAGCCTATGACCGGATGAGGCAAATCAACCCGCATGTGAAGGTCCTGCTTTCAAGTGGTTTCAGCATTGATGGAGAAGCCAGCGCCATATTGGACCGTGGCTGCAATGGCTTTATTCAGAAACCATTTAATGCGAAGGAGCTTTCTGAGAAAATCAAAAAGATTCTGGAGAAGGAGTAACATTTGTCAGAAGCCCCCCTTTTTGGACCCATTGGAACAAAACAACCCCCCAGTAAACAGGCTGTCTTGGAACAGATAGTGCAAGGAAGCTGCAATTTCTGTCTCTCTGTATAGACCACTACATATAGGGTTCTGTCTATTAACGCACGTATAACCGTCGGGATACATACACTAATTTCGATTTCCCAGATTTCAGACAGACCAACTTCCTTTACCCCGTGATGTTTTCATTGACACATAAGGACGGACGGAATATTATTAATTTATCGGTCCAACTATCGCCTTCCCCTTCATCTATCATGTGAAGGACCCGGATCGAGTGCGGAAATCAGGATCCCTATTTTGGAACCTGCTTCAATCCCGTCTTTTGCCTGGAGATGCGATTCTGCAGCTTTTTCCAGAGTAACACCTGAGAGCTGTACGAAAGAAGAAAAAAGGAGGATAATCGCCATGGCAGAAGGAATCGTGAAGTGGTTCAGTGACCAAAAGGGATTCGGTTTCATTGAGCGGGATGGGGACACGGACGTGTTTGTCCATCACTCCGCCATTAGCGGGTCTGGATTCAAGACACTTGCTGAGGGCGACCAGGTGACTTTTGACGTAGAACAGGGC
>DAOVEU010000195.1:0-4859 GCA_030668805.1 Desulfobacterales bacterium | reverse complement strand
TATGGAGGCTCCAAGTATTCTGTCGAGTGGTTGAGTTGAGAAGCTTTTCCAGAGCGGCCAAGGCGGTCTATCTTTCCCAACCCACGGTAAGCAGCCATATTAAAGACCTGGAAAACCACTTCGAATGTAGACTCGTCGATCGGCTGGGAAGGGAAGTCATTCCCACGAAGGCAGGCAGTCTCCTTTACGGTTATGCGACAAAAATCATAGCCCTGAAGCAAGAAGCTGAAAACGCCCTGGCCGACTTTCACGGTAAGATCAAAGGACGTCTGACCATTGGCGGAAGCACAATACCGGCTGGTTATATCCTCCCTCCTTTGCTGGGAAAATTCAAGGAAGACTACCCCGAGGTCGTGGTGACCCTCGTACAAGGCGATACGGAAAGGATTATCAGGGATACGCTTGACGGGAATGTGGAGCTCGGAATTGTGGGTGCCAAGGCCAAAGAAGTTCAACTGGTTCAGAAGAAAATCATAGATGATCAGATGTTTCTTATAACACTGCGGACGCACAGATGGGCAACCAAACGCTACGTTGTGATGGGTGAGCTTATCAGAGAACCGTTCATAATGCGTGAGCCGGGCTCTGGCACCCGGAAGTCGATTGAGTTGGTGTTGGACAAATCGGGCCATTCCCTTGATGCCCTGAATGTTGTGGCTGAGATGGGAAGTACCGAAGCCGTTCGCCAGGGGATCAAGGCAGGTGTGGGGGTCTCCATCCTGTCTGAATGCGCTGTGGCCGAAGATTTGACCACCGGAAGCCTCAACAAAGTGAAGATTAGGGGGCTGTCTTTCAAAAGGGCTTTTTACCTGACATTTCACAGACATCGGACCCAGTCCCCTTTGTGTCGGACCTTTATTGACTTTCTGAATCGTCAAAACGAGCGCCTAAAGTGAACTAAAATTAAAAGATCAAACACTGTTTATTTGGTTCTATTCGTTCCGTTGGTTCGATTGGTTATAAACCAATAAAACCAATTCAACCAATGAAACCAGTGGCTAAAAAAAACAAAACCAATTTTAAAAAAAGTTTCTTCAAGTCCTCAACTTTAGCTCACTTTAGACACTTTAGGCACTTTAGTTCACTTAAATCAGGGTATCATTTATCCATTTACGAATTGACGAAATCTATGGGAATATCTCTTTCTCCAAATGCCTTAGTCGTTCTTGAGCGGCGCTATCTGAAAAAGGACCGAAGGGGCAAACCTACAGAAAGGCCGGAGGACCTGTTCAAAAGGGTAGCCCGCAGCATTGCTGCGGCCGACGCAGAGTTTGATCCCAAGGCCGATGTTGAGAAGACCGAAGAGGACTTCCACAAACTAATGACCAGCTTGGTCTTTCTGCCCAATTCTCCAACCCTGATGAATGCCGGGCGCAGGCTTGGACAGTTGGCCGCTTGTTTTGTCCTTCCTATTGACGATTCCATCGAGAGTATATTTGAGGCGCTCAAACACACCGCTATGATTCACAAGAGCGGCGGGGGTACTGGTTTCTCCTTTTCCCGTGTGCGGCCTGAAAATGACTTGGTGTCATCTACGCAACGGATATCGACTGGCCCCATTTCTTTTATGACTGTGTTTGATGTTGCCACCGAGACTGTAAAGCAGGGAGGCACCCGGCGAGGGGCCAACATGGGCATCTTACGGGTGGATCACCCGGATATCGAGGCATTCATCCAGAGCAAGACCGACCTGGCTAAACTGAACAACTTCAATATCTCAGTTGCCCTCACCTCATCTTTCATGAAAGCTCTAACTGCAGGTAAAGACTACGACATAGTCAATCCAAGAAACCATAAGGTGATCAGGCAGGTTTCTGCCAGGGCCATCTTTGACAGGATTGTTCGGGCGGCCTGGCAAAGTGGAGAACCAGGGATCATTTTCTTGGACCACATCAACCGAGCCAATCCCACCCCTGAACTGGGTGAGATTGAGGCTACGAATCCCTGTGGAGAACAGCCGTTGCTTCCGTATGAATCGTGTAATCTTGGCTCCATCAATCTCTCTGAGATGATAAGTGGCGGCAAATTGAACAAGACCAAACTCAGACAGACCATTCGAAGTGCAGTTCACTTTCTTGATAATGTGATAGAGATAAACAAATACCCGCTGAGTGAGATCGAAGCCGTCAGCAAAAAGACGCGGAAAATCGGCCTGGGAGTCATGGGGTTTGCCGATATGCTCATCAAGCTGGGTATCCCGTATGATTCGAAGAGGGCTGTGCGGCAGGCCGAACAGGTCATGACCTTTATCTTGCGCGAGGCAAGGAAGGCTTCAAGCGAGCTAGCCAAGAAGAGAGGAAACTTTCCTGCCTATAAAGGAAGCATCTTCGACGACCCCAAGACTCCGTATATGCGAAACGCAACCGTAACCACTGTCGCCCCCACGGGCACAATCAGCATCATCGCCGGATGTTCCAGTGGCGTGGAGCCCATTTTTGCGGTCGCTTATGAGCGCAGGGTTCTTGATGGAGAGGTCCTGTTTGAGATGCATCCGCTATTTGAGAACCTGGCAAACCAAAACGGTTTTTACAGCAATGAACTGGCTGAGCAGATCGCTGAAACCGGTTCGATTCAGCAAATCAAAGGAATTCCTGATAAGATAAAACGCCTTTTTGTTACTGCCCATGATATTGCGCCGGAGTGGCACATCCGAATCCAGGCAGCTTTTCAAAAATATACGGACAATGCTGTATCCAAGACAGTCAATTTCCGCCATGATGCGACACCGGAAGACATAGAAAAGGTTTACAGGCTCGCCTACGAGACCGGGTGCAAGGGTGTAACGATTTATCGCTATGGAAGCCGTGATCGCCAGGTGCTCAATATAGGCAGGGAGCAAGCCCGGCAGGCCGGCGAAACCGGCACGATCCCTGATCGGCCCCGGATCGTGCCGCGGGTGCGTCCTGTTCGGACCAGAGGTGTCACAGAACGGATCAATACCGGTTGTGGCAAGCTTTATGTAACCATCAACGAAGACGACCAGGGTATCTGTGAAGTCTTTGCCCAGATGGGAAAAACTGGGGGGTGTGCCTCTTCCCAGATCGAGGCGGCAGGGCGACTCATATCTCTGGCCCTGCGCAGTGGGGTCAAGGTGGAAGCTATCCTTAAGCAGATCACTGGCATTCGATGCCCTTCACCCATCTGGCAAAACGGCAAAATGGTTCTTTCCTGCCCGGATGGCATCGCCCAGGTCATAAGGAACTATGCCCGGATCAGCTCGACAGAGATGCCTGCTATGATGGGCGCCTGCCCAGACTGCGGTGGCTCCCTGGAGCACGAGGGTGGGTGTCTGGTGTGTCGTTCCTGCGGGTTCTCCAAATGCAGCTAAGGAACTGTCATCTTACCTGGTTTCCATCCAGAAATGGCCCTTTTTCGCAATCTCGGCCTTAAATGACTCGTTTCTGCTTTTTCAAGTTGTTCTTTTTCTTCCACTATAAAATCGCGAAGCGATTTTATGAGATGAAGAACTTGATCAGCACAAACCCTAAAATTAACAATATTATAAAAATTATAGCAAGTGCATTGAAATACCGTTCAATAAAGGAGTGGATCTTCGGACCGAACAGATAGATCAGGCCACCGACTATAAAGAATCGGGCCGACCTGGAAACAGCAGAGGCAAGGAGAAAAACTATAAAATTGATCCTGAAGGCACCGGCCGTAATCGTGAAGACTTTGTACGGAATCGGGGTAAAACCTGCGATCCCCACCACCCAGGCATCATAGAGCGAGTAAAGCTGCCGTATATATTCATACTTGTCTGTCAACCCATAAAATCGGATAATGGCGTCGCCCACAGTCGCCATGAATTGCCATCCGATGAGATAGCCAAAACAGCCACCCAATATTGATCCCACGGAACAAACCAGGGCATACCTGAGCGATTTTTTTGGCAGGACAACCGAAAGAGTGATCAGAAGGACATCAGGCGGAATCGGGAAAAAGGAGGACTCGCAAAAGGCCAGGGCAAACAAGGCCCAGGTTCCGTAAGGGGTTTCGGCCCAGTGTAAGACCCAGTCGTAGAGTCTCCGCAGCACGGCCTATTCTTCCTTCCAGCCGTGTTCCCCAATAAGCTTTACGAACCGGCAGCCCCCTAAGTCGGTTTCGTGAATGCCATCTTCGTGTCTGCGTATTTGGAGGAGGGTTTGGGACCACCTGTCACCTACCGGGATGACCATGCGGCCACCTATCGTTAGCTGTTGTACAAGTTTCTCGGGCACCTCCGGTGCCCCGGCTGTCACGATAATACCATCAAAGGGACTCTCATCAGGCCAGCCCAGGGTGCCATCGGAACACCTGGCGATGACGTTGTGGTATCTGAGGTGATCAAGGAGCTTGCGAGCTGTTATAAGTAGTTGCCTCACCCGTTCAATCGTGTAGACGCGAAAGGCCAGCTCGGCCAGTATGGCTGTCTGGTAACCTGAGCCGGTTCCGATCTCAAGGACGCGATCGTCCTTGGTCAATTCGAGGGCTTGAGTCATCTCTGCCACAATATACGGCTGGGAAATGGTCTGGCCTTCACCAATGGGGAGGGGAAAATCTCCGTAGGCTTGGTACTCCAGAGCTTCACCTACAAAAAGATGGCGGGGAACCTTACGCATAGCCTCAAGGACCCTCCGGTCACGAATACCTCGGGCCTCGATCTGTGTGCTCACCATCTTTTCCCGTAGGCGCCTAAATTTCATAGCAATTCAGCAACATTCGCCCATGGTGTCCGTTGACAGTGTCCGTTGGTTGCTATCGTCGGAAGGGCTCAACCTGGATAGTATGGGAGGTAGACGTTAACTTGAATGTGGCAATTTTGTATCAGAATAGGCACTTGGAGTCAAGGGGAAGGACGATTGCGGTTTACGTGAGTC
>DAOVEU010000247.1:0-4116 GCA_030668805.1 Desulfobacterales bacterium | reverse complement strand
CACCGTGGAAAACAGCGACTACCTCGAGCGAATTGACGACTTACGAGACACACCAGCAAGAATAAAATTCGTTTCTTTTGAGCCTCTCTTGGGGCCAATCCTGGATATCGATTTGACTGGCATTGACTGGGTTATCGTAGGCGGTGAATCCGGTCCCAAGGCAAGGCCCATGTCCCCCTTATGGGTGAAAGGTATCCGCGACCAGTGCCTGGCTGCCGAAGTGCCTTTCTTCTTCAAGCAGTGGGGAGGATTAAACAAGAAAAAAGCAGGCCGGGTATTGGACCGGTCGAACGTGGGACGATATGCCTGTGGTTGCGGGGATAGAGAGAGTTATTGGCGTATATTGATATGTGCTAATCACAGATCAAGGTGTGACCCAAATCCTTGCTCAAAGACCAAGATAATGACCCAGCTCATCACGGTGAGCGGGAAACGCTTCGATTGGAGGGAAAACGCCTTCCAGGAACAGAAGGCACACTGTTCGATAACCTTGAAGGGAGGTAATTCTAATGTTAGAGCGAATCACGTTTGATCCGAAAATCATGGGGGGGCGGGCATGTGTTCGAGGTATGAGAATTCCGGTATCTGTGATTGTGGGACAAATTGCACACGGCGCTTCTTTTGAGGAAATCTTAGCAGGTTACCCTGATTTGGAGCGTGAGGATATTCAACAGGCGATTGAATATGCAGCATGGCTGACGCAGGAAGAAGTCCATCCCATAGAAGCACAAGAATAAGAGGGTTGAGAGCATGAGATTTCTTGCGGATATGTGTGTTGACGTGTGCATTGTACGATGGTTGCGGGAGCAAGGGCACGACGCAACTCACTTACGCGACGAAGGCCTTCACCGGATGCCCAATGGAGAAATATTCAACAAGGCTATCAGTGAAGGCCGAATAGTTCTTACTTTTGATCTCGATTTTGCAGATATAGCGGCTCTCACGGGAGGCAAAAAGGCAAGCGTCATCTTGTTTCGCCTTAGAAACACGCGAACATCTCATGTTATTGAGCGCTTGTCCACCGTACTTGAAGACTCCTTAGAGGTTCTCGGAAAAGGCGCGGTTATCACAGTAGAGGAAACCAGGCATCGGATACGCTATCTCCCTGTTGGTGAATCAGGAGGTAATCCATGAGCGAAACTCTCAAACCCTGGTACGCGGTGGGTACTCCCCACGAGGATATCCGCAAAGGACGGTTGGAAGAAGCCGTTTTCGCTGCCAATATCTGGGCGGTGGTTCAGGGTACCACTGAGGAGATCGATTTGACTGGCATTGACTGGGTTATCGTAGGCGGTGAATCCGGTCCCAAGGCAAGGCCCATGTCCCCCTCGTGGGTGAAAGGTATCCGCGACCAGTGCCTGGCTGCCGGGATGCCTTTCTTCTTCAAGCAGTGGGGAGGATTAAACAAGAAAAAAGCAGGCCGGGTATTGGATGGTCGAACGTGGGACGATATGCCTGTAGTTGCAGGGATGGTCAGTCAGGGGTTCGGAGCTTGATATGTGGAAATCACAGATCAAGATGTGAAGCCTGTTCTATGGAGACTCGGCGACAGCAAAAAAGGACAAGTCGTTGAAAAAAGGAGTGAAGAAGTTCAAGGGGCTTTGCTCACAAACCTTCCGATTCTCACAGTGAGAAAATGTGAGAAAGGCTATTCAGTGTGAGGAAAAATGAAGGAGGGGGTTGTTTAATGAACGATTCATTAGAAAAGGCAATAAAGACAATTGTTCAGGTAGCTGAACCTGACAAGATTATCTTGTTTGGTTCTCATGCAAGAGGCGATGACAAACCAGGTAGCGATTATGACCTTCTTGTATTGAAAAGAGGTGTGAGAAAACGACGCGCATTAACCCAAAAAATATACCTGAGCTTTAAGAATGTTGGAGCCCCCGTAGACGTGATTGTAGCTGATTTAGATAAGTATGAGCATTTGAAGACAGACCCCTACATGATTTATTCTGAAGCGGCCAAGAATGGAAGGACGATCTATGAAAAAACCTGAAACAGCAAATACATGGTTGACAAAAGCAAAGAGCAACATGGCTCGCGCAAAGGTCGGCAGGGTTTCATCCGAGATCCTTTATGAAGACCTTTGTTTTGACGCTCAACAAGCTGTAGAAAAGGCTTTGAAGTCCCTGTGTGTCATTTATGAGATCGTCTTTCCCAAAACCCATGATATAGCTTACCTTATTGAACTACTGGAAGAAAAGAACGTAACCGTACCCGAGGACGTGCAGAACGGTAAAATACTGACAGGTTACGCAGTAGAAACTCGTTACCCGGGAGACTATGAGCCGGTGGATGAAGACGATTATTTCAAAGCAATAGAAATTGCAGACAAGGTTTTGAGGTGGGTGAAAAAGGAAATGGGTAAAGAGCACCTACCTCCTGATCCGCAGAGGAGTCTTTTCGAGTAGATGTGAGTCATGAGCATAAGGCGGCGGTCAAGGGCAATTTGTCCCAAGTCAAGGGCTGACCCCGCGTTTCCTAAGGGCTGACCCCGCGTTTCCTCCATAAGGCGGCTAAACGATCAGCTGGGAGGCATTAGCCTTCGTTCAGCGAGACCGAAGATTCGCCCGAAGGGCAGCGATACTTTTTGTTTGCCAGTACCTCCCGGCAAACAAAAGAATTATCTCTCTGTGTCCCTGTGGGCTCTGTGAGAGACATCTTCGCTTCTATCCTTTGGCTTAAAAAGTGGCAATAAAATGACATAGTTATAGAGTTGTTTACTTATTTATGGACGTCCCGGTTATTTCGCGGTTATTTCGTATGAGGCTTTTCATCAGCTCCGTTCAGAAAGAGCTCCAGATGGAGCGGCGAGCCGTCAAAGATTTCGTGCAGGGCGACGCGCTATTGCGACGTTATTTCGAGGTCTTTCTGTTCGAAGATCTGCCGGCCGCCGACCGCAGGGCCAATGACGTGTACCTGGAAGAGGTTGAACGTTCCGAGGTGTATGTTGGCCTTTTCGCCAACGAATATGGGAATGAGGATCATGAAGGCCTGTCGCCGACAGAGCGAGAATTCGAGCATGCGACCGCAAGAGGGAAGACTCGGCTTGTGTTTGTCAAAGGCACGGACGACAAGGCACGTCATCCGAAGATGCTCAAACTGATTCGAAATGCAGGCTCACAGCTTATTCGCCAACGCTTCACCGACATCCCCGATTTGAATGCCGCGCTTTATGCCAGCCTGATCGAGCATCTGGAACGCAGCGGCGAACTGCGCACGTTGCCGTTCGATGCTTCCGCCTGTCCTCGTGCTACCATGGGCGACATTTCTACCGACAGGCTGATATGGTTTCTTGCCGTGGCACACCGGGAGCGCAATTATGCCTTATCCGAAAGAACCCCGCCCGAGAAGGCATTGGCCCATTTGAACCTGTTGGACGGCAAACTTCCCTCGCATGCGGCGGTTCTTCTATTCTGCGATGATCCACAGCGATTCCTGCTGACAGCCGAGGTCAAGTGCCTGCACTTTCATGGCACCGAAATCAGGAAACCGATACCCTCCTATCAGATTTACAAAGGACCGGTTTTCCATCAGGTGGACGAAGCGGTTGACTTTGTCATGTCGAAACTCGCCCGGGCTGTCGGCACTCGTGCTCAAGGGCCCGAAGCACCGGTTGAATACGAGTTGCCAAAGGGTGCGGTTGCCGAGGCGGTCGTTAATGCCGTGGCCCACCGCGATTACTCATCCAACGCCGGAGTGCAGGTGATGTTGTTCGCCGACCGGTTGGAGGTCTGGAATCCCGGCGAATTACCGCCTCCGTTGACACCGGAACGCTTGCGGAAACCGCATGCATCCATCCCGCGCAACCCATTGATTGCCGAGCCTCTTTATCTGGCCCACTATATCGAAAAAGCCGGTACCGGTACGCTCGATATGATAGCGCGATGTCGAGAGGTGGGTCTCCCGGAGCCGGACTTCGAACAGCGCGCAGGCCAGTTCGTCGTCACACTATGGCGGGATTGGTTGACTGAGGAGATCCAGGCACGGCTTGGCATAAACGAGCGTCAGAAACTGGCGGTAAATCATGCAAAGACGACAGGCGGCATTAATAATAGTTTATATCGGAATATCACAGGTATCTCCGAGAGCACTGCGCTTAGAGAGCTCCGA
>DAOVEU010000213.1:0-4479 GCA_030668805.1 Desulfobacterales bacterium | reverse complement strand
ACAGCGGCCCGGGAGGCCTATGTCAAGGCGGGCAAGCAGGTTAGATATCTAAATGTTGTGCAAGATCCACAACAACTAGAAGTCATGCTTGAGCACTCAGCCGGAAAACGTAAGGTTCCCGTCATCGTGGAAGATGGGATGGTTACGGTGGGCTTCAGGGGTAAAACGTGAGGTGTTTAGGAACAGAGCATGTCCCGTGGGGACTGGAAGTTAGGGGCTTCGCCCCAATTGGAGTATTGGAGTATTGGAGTGATGGAGTACTGGAGTGATGGGTCATATATATCTGACTGATAAATCTCGAAATTCGAAATACGAAATCCGAAACAAATCCAAAACACGAATTTTCTAATGTTCAAAACAATGCAGATTAGAATACTAAATACGGATTTTCGGTCATTTGAATTTTGAAAATTTGAAAATTGTTTCGGATTTCGATATTCGGATTTCGGATTTTTTTGGGCAGGCAAGAATCGCCAGAGATTAAAATACTTCTGAATTCAGTGGGTTGTAGAAATTACGAAACGTTCAATCGGGCCTTGAAGGGTCTCCCCCTTCTGTATCGCTCTCAAGTTGCGGCGAAGCCAGGTTCACATCCCCGGCCGCAAGGGCCGTGTCAGTAAGGGAAAATCCTTCTGCTGAATCGAGCGGTTTGACCCTGCCATTTAGTTTGCCACCAGTTTCAAGTCTTATGCTCTTGCAAGCAATCTTTCCCGAAAAGATGCCCGTACTTAATATCCTCAAACTCTCATAGACCGTAATATCACCCTGAAACTCACCCCCAATAATCATTTCGCGCACCCTGGCCGGGGCATCGACGCGGCTCCCTTCAACCGTAACCACCGTATTTCCAATAAGGGCGCCTTTCAGTGAGCCCGCTATGATCAATTTTCCCTTTACGTTAAGGGTTCCCTCTACCAAGCAGTCTTTATCGATGATGGAAAGACTTTTTTGTTTATCCGCCATGGTATGCCCCTTTGTTGAAATTGACAAGGATCAAGCCGAGTGTAGTATACTCCCTTTGAATCACGATGCTGTATTCCTTATCCTTGTTGTAACCAATTCGGTCTGAGCTAATCCCCAAGGGAAAGGCTGCACCGTCAGAAAAAAGGCGAATCTTGGTACCGGCCCCCTTCAAAAATGCCTGAACTCCCGTGTTCGTCGGAATGTTGGTCTTGATGTCAAGGATGTTGATTGTGTCCTTTGGATCAATGCTCAGGGAATCTCCTGGAAAGAGACAACGTTTGACACCGTGATTTACCTGGAGGATTATATAGTCAAGTTCCGGCTCTGCCAGCTCGACGAACAATCGTCCCATCACGGTGTTGTCACGGGTTACCACGACCTGATATTTTTTCCCTTGGCCAGCGAGCGAGTAGCGCTTCCACAGGTCACGGCCGGTGTGTATTACATAGCCTCGATCCTCTCCTGTATTATTTTTCCTGTCTCCCACATACCCCTTAAAGTTTACCACGATTTCGGAAGGGCCTGCCAGGTTCGTGGTGACGTCCACTATCTCTAATCTGTCGCCTTTTACTAACTTTGCACAGGCCTGGTTCATAAAAAGATGCTCTTTGCCATTAATCCTTGTCTCGAAGAAAAGAACCTCCGGTAGTGCGGAAACAGTATGAGCCCGCGTCTGACCCGCATCAAGAACGATGTTGATCATGCCGCACGGGTGGTGATCCTTGCGTACTACAACCTGAGTCGGACGCATAATTCGAATCGGCTTACGCATATCGTTAAAGGTTCCGTGATCCATGATGTCTGCGCTGAGACCGCGTTTATAGTTCGCCTCGATATGGGAGATGCTGACAACATCACCTTGTCTGATGCGCAGGGTATGTCCGTTTGTAATGGCAAAGGGGATGTTATTATTTACTGCCATCACTATATATCGCATGACCGGCGGATCCAGGTAGATGTTAGGAGTTTCCGGTACAATGCCGAGCAGTTCCATAAAGGCGTTGATGGCAAGGTTGTGGTGGTATACCTTCGTTTCCAGAGGAAGAGACTTGCTCGTCTCAATGCCAAAGGCAGGGATACCACATTGAAAGAGGGCATAATAGGTTGCAGATTTCCGTTGCTCAGGATGAATGGTATCTGGATCTCTGGTACGATGATTGTTGAAACGGAACCGATGCCTCGGCTCCTTTATATGTAGGTTGATCCGGTCTATCGCGCGCCCGGCCATATCGCCCAAATGCAAGGTTTCGTCTGTTTCGGGAACGGTATAAGTTTCGCAGTCGGCAATAATCGATTGTCCGTACCGCTTCGGGTTCCTCATGGGGCTTTCCCAGCGTTCGGAATAGAACCCGGAACCGTCATGGAGATTGAGGAGGCAGTTGCTTTCCGAAATGAGCCGTTTCAGGATGACGACGATTTTTGCCTCATAGTTCTCTTCGGAGCTCTGTCCGAATTTTCGGTTCATGTCTTCATTGACCTGGCGGCGATTCAGCAAAATGGAATAGAAGTTTGCCCTTGGTACTACGATCAGATTTCCTTTAGCCAGCGCCATATCTGCATAAAGGTCGGCAGACAGGAATCCCCCCGGTTCGTTCCCCTGGATGCCCCCAATCAGAAGCAAAGTTTTGCCGGGCTCTTTGCCGCATATCCTGTACACATGAAGTTCACAATCAGTGCTCTGAAAAAAGATCTCGTGAGTTCGTTTGGCCAGCGCCATATCGGGCATCAAGAGAAGGACAACTATCAGACACGCCACAATCCACATCGGCCTTGTCATCAAAATCCTGGATAGAATACGACGCATGGTACCTCTTCTATGATCGAAGTATCTTGACCACCTCAAAGACTTCTTCTGTCAAGAGATCCCCGGTGTCCGAATACACGTATACCGTGGCGGTTTTGAAACGGCTAATCGTACTGACATCCGTCAATGTCCCGCTAACAAACTTGAAACGGGCAATAGAAAAATACTGCCCCCTCTTAAACATGGCCGGCTTTCCATCTTTCAAGGGACTCCATGGGAATGCCCTAATGGGCTCCCCTGAACCCTCTTCGGGCTTGAGAACGACGAAGGTATACCCTGCAATCTTGCCGCTTTCCCGATCAATATTCTTCAGGGCAAACTGGAATTTAAAGGTATTGCCATCACGCTCCCGCCAAATCTCGAGATTCTTAACTAGGATGCTCGCCGGGGAAGCAGGCGACGCAATTTTGTGCTCCTCGGCTTCCGTAGGCAGTGAGGCCACGGCGGCAGGTTTCGCTGTTTCTGATGTCTCCACCCTGGCAGTTTGCTTGGCAGCAGGTTTGGGTGTTTCTGGCGGCTTGACCTTGGCGCTTACAGTGGCGGCAGGTTTCGCTGTTTCTGATGTCTCCACCCTGGTAGTTTTTGTGGCAACCGGTTTCGGTGTTTCCGATGGCTTCGCCCTGGCAGCATGCTTAGCAACTGGCTTCGGTTTTGTTGCTTTCGCTGTCACGCGTTTGGTCTTCCGGTCAGAAGCGGGGCTAGCCTTTTTCGCAGTTTGCTTGACACTGTCCTCCAACACCATCAAGCCAACCAATGCCTTTTCTCTGGCCTTCTCGGCGGTTTCAAGCTCTGCCCTGAGCGCATCCAGGTTGTTTCTCAACTGTGAGTTTTCCAGACGGAGCGACTCGTAAGAAATCACAGAATAACTCGCAACAGCCAACATGGCAGCAAGAAAGGCTGGCAAGGCAAGCAGTAATGATTTGGTTACACGAAAAGAGACAATCTTGCCGAGATCGCCAATCAAAAGGACTGTCCAGCGTCTCCGTGTTTTGTGCGGATGGCCAGATGTTTTTACCTGGGCATTTTGTGCCAGGTTTCTCGATAGATTTTCCATGCTCCTCCGATGCATTTGAGCCGAAGGCGCTTGATGCCCACAGACTTGTGCCCGCTTGAATCGTATCGCTGCAAAAAGGTTGCAGTGCTTCGCTTTGGCCCCTGCTGGATCTTCAGGTCTTCAATCCAAACCCGGATCGAGTCATAGCGTCTGTTCAGTCTCTCTTTATAACGTATCCAGGCCCTCAGATCCATACCCCCAGCCCGAAAATCCGGAGCGTAACATCCGTAATATCGCTGCACGTCTTTGGATCTCCAGGCATCGGCCCATTCGGCAACCAGATCCGCAATCGCCCTGTGGTCTCTGCGGACCCGGTCCAAGCGATTAAGGGCAGTCACCAGCGGCCCGTTGGCTCCATGGTCCAAGTCGTCCTGCTGGAACACTTCACCTACGATCTTCCAGGTTTTTCCATTCTTTTCCAGGAAGAGCTTCTTCGTGCCCACAGTGCTCACCTGGCGATCCATGTGTATGACCTGATCAAAGAAAGCCACGGCACAGGGGTTTCCCCGCAGGAGAGTCAAGTTCCGAAGTCTCATGTCAAAGGGAATTTGGGCGCGTTGCCAGGTAGTGCGAATCCGATCCCATACCCCCCACAGGGTGTCAAAATCTCCAGAGGCTTCGCTATAACATGTGCTGTATCTGGCCCTGTCTCCTGTTA
>DAOVEU010000026.1:0-10803 GCA_030668805.1 Desulfobacterales bacterium | reverse complement strand
GTTGTAGAATTTCCGAGACGTAAAATTAGGTAACCGTTCACGGCATTCTATTTACCGCTTCATATTCTCTCTACGTTCTCTGCGTACTCTGCGGTGAACTACTATAGAGTTTCAGAAAAAGATTTTGGGGTCATGGATTTTTGGAGAATTTTTAGCGTTGTACTTCATGAGAGTCAGATACTGGATGCTCGCCCGCCCTGGCGCGATATGCTCATTATGGGCTATCAAGCTGTCAATCCAGTTCTGGGCCAGGGATACTGGATGCTGGATCATGCGCTTGAAATTGTTGCGTTTATCCAGTATCAAGTGGCCAGTATCCAGCATCAGTGCGCTGATTCCGACCCCTTCCATGGAAGACATACGCTTCTGTCATCCAAAAACTTTACCTTAAGGAGTCCGCGGACGAGATCATTGGGCGCAAGGCGCAGGGCACAACGCTAAAAGGATATGTCCCTACGCCGTGAGCCTTTTCTTTCACCAGAAAACATTGGACACTAGAGTAAACTTCCGGGAGGCCGTTATGAAATCGCTTGACGAACAGGTTCTAAAGGTCACCAAAGAGATTGTGGCCAAGTTTATTGAGGTGGGGCGTGTCTCTCCTACCTCTTTTGATGAAACCTTTAAAAGTGTCTACAAGAGTGTCAAGGAGGCGATACTGGACTACAGTATCGAAGAAGAGGAATAGCGCGTTGACCCCATTACAAAGACGGATGACGCAATGTCTTTAGAATTAAAAAGATTCCTCATTGCTGTCCGGTTAATTTTTGGGAAAAGCTCATAACCCGCCATTGCCACGCATGCCGGCATTGAACCCGCCACATGTACCTGGCGATGGCAGGCGGGTGGCGGGCAGGCCTGAGCTCGCGACCCGCCTGCCATCGCCTGAGGCAGCATTGAGCTTATGTGCCGGCATTTCTGGCAATGGCGGGCAGGCTCCGGGAGCCCTCCACCACATCATTGCCAGGGGCATTGAAAAAAGGTAACTACTCAGGTTGTCAGGTTCACGGTTGCCATGCCTCAATATCTTCAAACCGTTCAATCTTCATCGCTCTCTAACCCCTGGCCCAGACCTGGTTTAGCAGTCCTTTTCATAGAATCCTTGGGTGTAGTGCCTAGAAGAACCGTGTTGAATCGCACGTTACGTCGCACCAGGGCAGGCTTGAACCGCCCGCCCTGGCGCGACAGAAGCCGGAGAATGCCCCGCAGAGAAAAACCCGGTCTGGGCCAGGGTGAACTTTGGAACTTTGAACCTGAGTAGTTACGATAGAGGATGTTTGGGCTGCTGGAAGGTATCGCCACATTGTCGAGGCCCGCAGCCTTCTATGCTACTGGCCGGTAAGAGAGCTGGGAATCACCATGTCATCTCTTGCCCACAAACTAAAAATTTCAGTTCCGGCTGTCAGCAAATCAGCAATTCGAAGCGAGAAGCTGGCAAAGGCTTAAGCTAGAAAATATTCGCTGGTTGGATAAACATAAGTTACAAAGTTAACTACGTTCCCATGTGTATTCTCGACATCGAAAGAAACGCATGAATGCATGCCGCCCCCTGTCCTGACTATGATATCGGTTACATATCTGCAACAAAACCCTTCGATTTCTGGATCATAATGTTGCCAGGTAAGCAACTGTTCTATTTCCACTTGACCTTGCAAGCCTCCTGGTCTAAAACAATGAAACTCAAATAAGTCAAACCCTTTATCTTTAAGCCGAAAAGGTGGCGATCTTTATGCCCATTCAGCCTGTGCAATTGGATTTGTTCGGACCGCATCGCGACCTTCGGCCTCCTGAAAGAAGCACCCTTCCCCGTAACTACGAAGGCACCTTACGAAAGTTATTATTTGAGGATTTGGATTTCCATGGAGTAAACAGCAGGTATGCCACCCACAATTTTCACGCCTTTCCTGCGAAATTTCCTCCGCAGTTGCCTGGGAAATTTGTTGTTGGCTTAACGTTGCCAGGCCAAAGAGTTTTAGATCCAATGTGCGGTTCTGGCACAGCCGTATTGGAGGCTATGCTCCTCGCTCGACATGGAATTGGCGTGGACATTGATCCTTTGGCTCTGAGTATAGGTAAGGTAAAGGTTACTGCTGTGGATGTGGGGAAGCTTATGAGAAGTGGAGAATCCGTCATTGAACAAGCAACACACAAATTGCGATTCGAAAGGGAAAAGCTTAATGCCGCTTTGGCTATGCGCTTTGATCCCCGAACAAAGAAGTTTGTGGATTATTGGTTCTTGGAGGAAACACAGCTTGAACTTCTTGCTTTAATTGAAGAAATTGAAGGCCTGCTCGATCATAACATACGTCGATTTTTTCGGATTGCCCTCTCGTCGATCATCATAACAAAATCAGGCGGGGTTTCGATGGCATACGATCTGGCACATACCAGACCGCATAGGATGGCTGATAAGGTGCCACGTTCGGCTTTAGATGAGCTTGAGAAGCGACTCAATAAGAATTTAAAGCTTATGAGCGAACTGGTCTGGCGCACTGGCCAGGCCGATGTCCTCTCGGGCAATACTCAGTCATTAGGGATAGCTGGCAATTCTATCGACCTGATTGTTACTTCACCCCCCTATGCTGCCAATGCCATTGATTACATGCGTGCTCACAAGTTTTCCCTGGTCTGGTTCGGGCACAGTATTGATTCTCTGGGGAAAATGCGCGGAGACTATATCGGAGGAGAAAGAGTCCACAATTTCAGGATGGCAGACTTGCCCGCTTATGCCGAAAGTATTGTTTCAAAGGTGTCTGCAAAAGATCCCAAGAAAGGAACTGTGCTCAGACGATACTACACTGAGATAACCCTGTCTTTGTCTGAAATGTTTCGAGTCCTAAAACCTGGCAAAGCAGCCATAGTAATAGTTGGATCATCGGTCATGCGAGGGATTGATACTGAAACAGCGGACTGTCTGGGCGAGATAGGAAAAACTGTTGGGTTTGATCTTATTCATATTGCGGAACGTAGACTCGATCGTAATAGAAGGATGATGCCTGCTCGAGAAAATGCTCAACCCAAGTCACAAATAGAAAAAAGGATGCACAAGGAATATGTCATCGGTTTTCTTAAACCGAAATGACATGTATTTTGGAGGGAGTCTACATTGCCCATGACCATCAATAAACTGCGAAAGGCCTATCACAAACAGATTTGCGAGCGTATTCTCGGGTTAAGATCTGGTGTCCCCAACTTAGCCGATGTAAGTAGCAAAACGAGCAGGGTGTTTGCATAAAGTAAAGATGTCTTGGGTAAAGATCCGGTTTCAACGCTTACTCCTTTGCGCAAGAGCAACTACCAGACACCCAAACCGATTCTCCATGCCAGTATTTCATGCAAGTGGACAATCAGGAAGCGACCGGTCTCAGAATACCCGTACAGAGGCGTTGAACCTAATCCGAAACCGAAAGGGCAAGACGCCACACATTGCTTGTGTCACCGCTGAACCAATGCCAAATAGATTGGCATCTCTGGCCATGGGAACCGGTGACATTGATTGTGTTTATCATATGGCCCTCATGGAATTGGCTTCATCGGTCAAAGAAAGTGGAAACGAGGACCAGCAAGATATGCCCGACACCTTGACTACCGGAAAACGCTTGCGCGATATCAGCGATCTACCTTTTGATCTGGTTTCATAATGATCAAGTTTCCCGCACTGCGATACCCGGATTCCTATCGTCCCAAATCGCACCGGAAAGCAAAGCTTTGCTATTGGGCCGTAAAGGAATGGGGATCAGTACCACGTCAGTTACCAACAAACTTGGCATGCACTAATAAAGCGTCATCCGAAAAGCACCTGCTTCTCGACATCGAAACAAACGCATAAACGCAAGACCGTCCCCGTCCTTTGACCGGCAAGCCGGCACGGCACGCAAACGGTACCGAACCTTTGTGCAAACGGGCATTGAAATGGGCAGACGGCCGGAGCTGACCGGCGGCGGTCTTATCCGTAGCATGGGGGGCTGGGCGTCGGTCAAAGCGCTGCGTAGGGCCAAAGCCTATATGAAAGGAGACGAACGGATCTTAGGCGACGGTGATTTTGTCAATGAGGTATTGGCCCAGGCTCAAAAGGATTATGAACAGCGCTGCCGGTTGGCTTCGATGGGTCTGCCGGTCGATGATGTTGCCGTGCGCGTCGCCCAATTGATGCAAATGCCAGTTGAACAGATCTGGTTGCCGGGCAAACGGCGAGGGCTGGTGCAGGCTCGCAGTCTGTTATGTTTTTGGTCCGTCCGCGAACTGGGCGTTAGTATGGCCGCTTTAGCCAAAAAATTGGGCATATCTTGTACCGCAGTCAGTCAATCTATGATCCGTGGCGAGCAAATTGCTCGGCAAAATAACTATGGGCTGACTGATAACTTTAAATGTTGAGAACGTCCCTTATGTTCTCCGATTGTGGCAAGCTAGCTTGAGATTTCCAACGCTGAATTCGACCCCAATATATTGCGGCCCGGCTACCCCAATGGCAGCCCAGAGGAACCCTTCTTTACCACCCTCATTTTCATCAGTCTTTGAATGCGTCTTGACCGCTCCCATTCGTCAGCCAACTGTTTCCATACTTCCTATCACTGAGTGAAGTAGTTGCTCAGGTATGCTCAGAGTAGAGTTGCCAAGTGTCAACGGTTTGACCCATTGACAAATTCCGGACCAGATTTGCCCACATTTCAATAGTCAGATATCTGAACGATGAAGCTCTAATCATGTGGGATTATGAGGAATTACCCGCCTTCAGTACTATGGCATGATTTCTGCTGAGAGAAAGGACGGCGTAGTATTCTCGTACTCAAGTCAACCCATGAGGTCCCGGTTGAGTTGACTGGGTGTTTCAAGGCAACTGTAGGTACCTTTTACTCTGCTATTTTCGGGTACCCGTCCTCCTTCTTGTGGGAGGTATCTGCTAATTTATTGATTTAACAACGATAACCTAGCAAAACGCTCCAAAAATGCTGAGGCCAAAATGCACATAACTTCTTAGATTTAATAACTTACTACTATTGGTGAAATCCAAGGGGCAGAGACGATGAATTCTGCTGATGATGGCGGAAGAAAAAGAAAACATGTAAGGAAAGATTTCTATGGCCAGATTGAAGGTATTGTCCGGGGCTCCACTTTCTACGGCACCATACAGAATCTGAGTCTGGGAGGTATGTGTTTTGAAGTCGACTATCTTTTTAGAGTCGGAGTCGATTTGCGCCTTATGTTCGAAGTGTTTGACACGGAGCAGAAGCCAATAGAAGTGAAAGCCGAAGTTGTCTGGGTTCAGCCATTGCACATGCTTTTCAATCGCGTGGGAGTGCGATTCAAGGAACTTGCCCAGAAAGCCAAACGTATTATTAAAGCGTATATTTCCGGCCTGAAAATCGAATCTGAAGCGGGAGTTTCAGGGCCGAGTAAATATCCCCTGCTTTTCAGCGCTTTTAAACTCTCAAATGTAACGCTCAAAAATCGTTTGACCATGGCACCGATGTTCTGGGGCTATGCTAATAAAGATGGATCGGTAAGCCAGATGCTCATTGATTCTTACCGCGAGATAACCCTTGGTGGAGTGGGTATGATTGTTGTGGCCAATGCCGTGATTGATAGATCGGGTATAATGGCCTCAAGGTGCCTTAGAATCGATCAAGACCGTTTCATTCCAGGATTGGCCAAACTGGCTGAAGCGATCAAGTCTTCTGGGGCTGTTGCTTGTCTGCAAATTAACCATGCGGGGTGCTGGGCGAAAGTTGACAAACCATTGGCTCCTTCTGCGGCAACTATGGGCGTATCGACTAAACTGGGTGTCTTGGGTGGTATTCGCGAGGTGGTGACGGGCCGATATCAGATGCGACTGGTGAACAAATTTTTGTTGATGTTGATGAACAGCCGCCAGGGCATGACTCTGGAACAAATTCAATTTGTTAAGGAATCGTATGGGCAAGCTGCTCTGAGGGCTCAGAAAGCGGGCTTTGATATGGTGGAATTGCACGGGGCGACCGCATACCTTCTTGTCCAGTTTCTTTCTCCGAGATCAAATAAGCGATCGGACGGCTACGGCGGAAGCCTGGAAAACAGAATGAGATTCCCCTTGGAAACACTTCAAACAGTTAAGGAGTTTGTCGGAAACGACTTTCCCGTAGGTTACCGTTTCTTGGCAGATGAATGGCTCCCCGGCGGATTCGATATTAAAGAAGCCAAGATCTTTGCTCAGAATTTGGAAAGACTGGGGGTTGCCTATGTGTCTGTAACCGCGGGCACCTACGAATCGTCTTTTCTACCAGAGATCATGAATCGATCGAGAAAGGAAGGTTATGCAGTCCACTTGGCCAGACAGATAACAGAGGTTGTTTCCACGACTCCTGTAATTGCTGCCGGAAGCATTGTCAGGCCGGCTCTTGCTGAAAAAATACTCAGAAATAACGAAGCTGATCTGATCGGGCTTGCTCGGGGCTTGCTTGCGGACCCTCTTTGGCCGAACAAGGTGTTTGAGGGAAAAGAAAGCAAGATCGTTTTCTGCACATGCTGCAATACGTGTTTCGTCTGTGCCATTAAAGGTGAACCGGTCATATGTGGCAGGTGGGGTAAGTTCAAAAGGATGAACCTCGATATCCAGTTGAAGGAAAAAAGGAAGAAATGGGAGAAAATCTTAATTGCCATGGATGACTCGGAAGATTCTCTTGAGGCGGTTGAATATGCAGGCCATATGATCGGCAATGACCAGAAAGTTACCTTGTTTAATGTCTTGACCAGTGAACGTGAGATAGAAATAACTAAGAAAAAGATGGAAGCTTTGCTGACTCAAGCCAAAGGCCACTTGCAAGGGACCAGCATAAATGAAAATGATATTGAAATAAAGGTCGCCATAAAGAAAAAGGGCGTTTCACATGACATACTCGAAGAAGTCAAGAAGGGCGAATATGGGTCCATCATACTGGGGAAAGGAAGTGCATCAAGAACCCACCAACTATTATTTGGTAGTATCTCCAATTACATAGTGCAGCATGCCAAGGATTGCGGGGTATGGGTTATTGATTAACATTAAACACCTATCCCTGGCAGAAAATCGGTTGAATGATTCCAGCTACTGGCAAACAAAGTGAATCGAAAGGAGTCTCTGACATGAAGAAGATATTGGTCGTAGATGACCATCAGCAAATGTTGCAGTTCATGACAAACTTGCTTACAAAACAGGGCCATCAGGTGTTGACAGCACAAGATGGCCTTTCCGCTTTGGATATTTTGCAGACCGATACGCCGGACGTTATCTTTCTTGACCTGATAATGCCCAATATCAGTGGAGAAAAGCTGTGTCAGATTATTCGAATGATACCCAGGCTGAATGATGTTTACCTCATTATTCTATCGGCTTTTGTGGCAGAAAAGGAGGTGAACTTGGCTGAATTGGGAGCGAATGCGTGTATTGCCAAGGGACCAATTAACAAGATGGCCCAGCAGGTTCTTGCTGTTCTGGATCAATCGGATTTGGAAGGTTCAGACGGCTTCAAGGGAGAAATAGTGGGACTTGAAGATCTGCATCCCCGGCACCCTGTTATGGAGTTGCTATCTGTAAAAAGGCATTTTGAAGTCATACTGGAGAGTATGTCTGAAGGGATCTTGGAAATCTCGCCTGAGGCAAGAGTAATTTATACCAACCGGAGCGCCATCTCATTGATCGGTATAGCCGAGGAAAAGGTGTTGGGTTCTAATTTTATCGACCTCTTCTGGGAGATAGATCGTCAAAAGATTCAGCGCTTGTTGGATGCTGCTATACATGGGGTACCCGAGACAACTCCAGGCGATGCTCCTGTGACACTAAATCGCAGGCTTGTTTTAGTGAACATCTTGCCGGTCGAAGATAAAGAGCACGAATCTATGATGATTATTCTAAATGATGTCACTGAAAGAAAGCGCTTAGAAGCCCAACTCAGACAAGCTCATAAGATGGAGGCTGTTGGCACTCTGGCGGGCGGCATTGCTCATGACTTTAACAACGTACTCATGGGTGTCCAGGGAAATGTATCTTTGATGCTTATGGATATGGGTTCCACTCATCCGTATTATGAACGGTTAAGAAGTATTGAAAAGCAGGTTCAAAGCGGAGCCAGATTAACCTCACACCTCCTCGGATACGCTAGGAAGGGAAAATATGAGGTCAAGCCCTTTGACCTGAATCAATTAGTGGAAGAGACGTCTGAAGCCTTTGGCAGGACCAGAAAGCAGATTACGGTTCACAGCAATTTTGCCAAAGACTTATTTGCCATAGAAGGAGACCCTGGGCAGATAGAGCAGGTGATTTGGAACCTTCTTGTCAATGCGGCAGATGCTATGCCCCGTGGTGGGGATCTTATCTTAAAGACCATCAATGTCACCCATAAGGACATGACAGGTAAGCTCTATAAGCCAAATCGTGGGCACTATGTCATGTTAACGGTAACTGACACTGGCATGGGTATGGACAAGGAAACCATGGAGCGCGTCTTTGAGCCGTTTTTTACTACCAAGGAGATGGGCAGAGGTACAGGCCTTGGTTTGGCTTCTGCTTATGGTATTATAAAGGGCCATAGGGGATATATCGATATCGAGTCCAAGAAGGGGCAAGGCACCACCTTCAGTATTTACCTTCCTGCATCAGAGAAAGAGGTCCAGAGGGTCGTAAAAACTGCTGAACAAATCATTGAAGGAACTGGAACGATCCTCCTGGTAGACGATGAGGATGTCATCCTGGAAGTAGGCCAAGATTTGCTGGAAGCCATGGGCTGCCGGGTGCTCATGGCCAAAGATGGAGAAGAGGCCATCGAGGTTTACAAGAAAAACCGTGATGACATAGACATAGTTGTTTTGGACATGGTTATGCCCACTATGGGCGGTGGAGAAGCCTATGACCGCATGAAGGAGGTCAACCCAGACATCAAGGTCTTGCTTTCAAGTGGTTATAGTATTGATGGTGAGGCGACCGAGATATTGCATAGAGGCTGTAACGGTTTTATTCAAAAGCCATTCAGGATGAATGAGTTGACAGAGAAGATAAGGGAGATTGTTGACAAGAAGTAGGCTTCCCTCTGTGCTCCGAACATCGCCTCGGAAAAAGCAACATAACTAAACTCACAACATAGCTGCTATTATGTTATACTATTCAAGAGCCCGAATTGTTTAGGTTTCTAAAAGCTATCACCACTTCTCCGGCTCTGAGCCCTTGTCCTTGGGTGACCCATCCTGGCCCCAATCTGGATTTTTCGGTTTCTTTCCCCAACAACCTCCTAGCCTGACGGTTACAGGCCTTCATTTTTGGGAAACATGTTCATAGCGTAAGGTCAATAATATTGGGATTTTCTAAGGGTCTGTGGAAGCCCCATTGGTAAACAGCTGTAGAGTTTCTACTCTCCGCCGCGATATTTTAGTTTTGATTCAACCTGACCGATAAGACAGAACAAGAACATCCCAAGAACTTGGCCCTACAAAAAGGAGAGTCGACAAATATGAATCCAATAACCTCATACAATTACAGTCCTGCGGACTACAGAAGCCTGGCCTCGGCTGGTGGAAGCTATAGCACGACAGAATTTACCCGGGTCACGACGTCGCTGGAGCAGAATGAGGATATTACAATAATCACGGCCGAAGGAGACAAGGTGACCCTTTCATCGTATTCACAATTTCAAACCACGTACGCCACCTACGAAGGCTTGGTGCACACAAAAGGAAATTTTGCCAGCTTCCACCACGAGAATATTGGCCTGGAGGCGAGTAGGGCAATTTCCATTTCAGTGGATGGCGATTTAAGCAAAGAGGAATTGAAGGATATTGACAAAGCCATAAGGACTATCGAGAAAATCATGAGAGATTTCCTCTCAGGTGACATAGATCATGCGATAGGCAGGGCCATGAAAATCGGCAAACTCAAATCCATATCCAGCCTGGAAGCAAACCTACGATATGAGCGAAGCATGTGCTTGGATCAACAGTTGGTAAAGGAGGTGGCATTTGTACCAAGTGAATTAAAGGAAGAGATCACGCCAAGAGGTGACACGGTAACCGCCGATCATTTTGAGAAACTGACCAATGAGATGGTCCAGGTTGTCCGGAATTCAGGGATTAGGCCAGCTAAGCTGTTCAAACCTATTAAGAAACTATTCTCACATCTGTTTAAAGAACTTTCGGAAACCGACAACGGTTTTTCTGATTGCCCAAAACTTCAAATAGCCAAACTGATCAAGTCCCATCTACTGGAAAGAATGAGCCATCTGGATGAAAACGAGCAGGACGTCCACGAACAAGTTATGCTCGGCAGATGGAATGAAGGCGACGACGAGGGCATTGCTGGCAACGTGGACGATCCGGCGACTAAAATGTTTTCCTAGCCATGCAAATCCAGCCCCATTTTTCACGGAATCAGCCATGTAGCGCTAAACCTATTTTCATCCCAATCAAATCGAGCCCGCCGATGCCCCAGTGCTCTCAATATCAACCAATCTATAGAATCAATACTACAAGCAATTGCCATAAAATTTTTACGACCTCTTTCGGTTTCTAAAAGTGTTGGGATTTTATTAAGCAGAAAATCGGGTAATCCAGATGATGGCTTGTCAATAGGTGTACCGGGAGGTTGAGTAGCACAGTAATTGAGACGACTCGTTATTTTGGTAGCAGCCCATTGATCGTCAGCGAATTGATCATCCGTATGTAATTTTGCCTGCCCTGATATTCTTAATTGAACTTTCGTTTCCGGATGATAAAAAAGCCAACTGGCTTTATTAGAATTACATATCTCTTGAGCTTTAGTTGCCCTATCATCTGTATGGCAAACCAGAATCCGATCGGGTAATATTA
>DAOVEU010000395.1:0-2724 GCA_030668805.1 Desulfobacterales bacterium | reverse complement strand
CGCGCACCAGCTTATCGACGTATCTGCGACCGAGAGCCGCTTCCCTGGCCACCTGTTGCAGTTCCTTGTCAAGAAAAACATACCCCCGGCTCCAGTCCAGATCCGCTGCCATCTCTCGAAAAAAGAAGCCGATAAACTCCTTGAAATAAACCTCCAGGGCCTTCTTCCAGGGACTGTCATAGTCTGCCCTGTCAGGTACCGTGACAGGATCGTTTTGTTCTCTGCTCATCTTACCAGCTCCAATGTATGGGAATTTTCTTTTTGGACACAGACTCGCCCGCCACCCGCCTGGCATTGCAAGGCACAGCGGGCAAGTTCAATGGCGGCATGCCTGGCAATTGGCAGCAGGTGAAGACAAATTATCAGGATTTTAGCTTGACGTCAATATGTGCAAATTTTTACTGATTTAAACAGCCTTATCAGTGTCCCCAAAGAAGAATAAAACTGTTGATGTAGTTGCCCAAAAGACGGTTTTATGACACGGGTGCTTCAACCTGCAATCTGAGCCACTAAACCTAACCAAGGGGATGGCATGAACTGAATACCAAGACTCCGTTTCTCATAGAGAGCAGGGTTTTGTGGTTTTGGAGAAACTGAATGAACCGCAACAAGCTCTACACCACGGTAATAGACAAAACCGATCCTGAATGGGCTAAGATCACCGTGAAGCCATCAAAGTACCTCAAAAAGCTGCACCCCGAAGACGTCATTGCTCAGGTGCAAGCCCACATCCAGAGCCTCAAAGACGACTTGATACGGTACTGCCAAAAGGACATAGATGTGGCCAGGAACCGCAAGAGGATAAACAAATTGGGATCTGAGTTTGATGTTGCCAAGATGTATCTGGCTCATTTCAAACAGACTTATGAGGCCCTGCATTAAGACGTGGTGCCATTCTTGAATTGGTCTTCCCACCGCATTACGTTAGTCCCGTGAAAAGACTCTTTGTTATCCTATTTCTCACCTTAACCATCCCTGTCCTTGCATGGTCCGAACAGGCTGTCTGGCAAGGCAAGGTAGTGGGTGTCAGTGACGGCGATGGAGTCACGGTCATGCACCATGGCAAGGGCGTTATCGATCCTGGTTCCAGCGAGAAACACCTATTTATCTAACAGCGTGGCAGGGCGGATGCTCCCCTCACCGAACTTCTCGGACACAGAATCCAGGGCTGTGTTCAGCTTTTTTCTCCTTAAAGATGCTTCACCTTTGTGGAAAAGAGAAAGCTGTTCTTCTGAGCCGGGATGGCTGAGTTGAGACACCGAGACGCCCAAGAGCCGAACGGGTCTTGGGCCCGCGTCGGTTTTCTCAAGCAGATGACAAGCGGTCGAGTATATCTCAAGCCCATTATCAGTGGACCCGGCCAGTGTGGCGGATCTGGTTACCTGTACAAAATCGCTGAACTTCACTTTCAAGGTAACGGTTTTGCCTGTGACACCGTCACGTCGCATTCGGTGAGCCACTTTATTCGCCAGAGAGAGAATTTCTTTTCTGGCAGAATCCCTCTCCAGAATATCTTGGGAAAAGGTCTTCTCGTGACCAACAGACTTCGCATCACTGACTGGGATCACATCTCTTTCGTCTATCCCTAAAGCCAGTTCACGCATTCTGACGCCGTGTTTTCCGAAGTTTCTCTTCAAAACCTCGGCTGGGAAGCGGGTGAAGTCCCCGATAGTCCGAATGCCAAGACGATGGAGCCTGTCCCGTGTCCTTTTCCCCACGCCCCACATCTTTTCTATGGGAAGTGGCCCCAAGAACGCCTGTACCCGGTCAGGCGCAACGACGGTCAAACCGTCAGGCTTGTCGATATCCGAGGCGATCTTCGCGACAAACTTAGACGGAGCAACCCCGGCTGAAACCGTTAACTTGGTTTCTTTTTGAACCATGTCCTTAATCTTTCTCGCGATATCATCCGGTTGACCAAATAGCCGTGTGGAAGCGGTAACGTCCAGAAAAGCTTCATCTATGGAAACCGGCTCGACCAACGGCGTAAAAAGACGAAATATCTTAAATACCCGGTCCGACATTTCCCTGTATCTATGCATCCTGACCGGCAGGAAAATACCGTCAGGACAAAGACGCATGGCCGTGGCCATGGGCTGGGCGGAACGAATACCGAATTTGCGAGCCTCATACGAGGCGGATGATACCACACCTCTTTCCTTGCTGCCGCCGACTATGACCGGTTTACCTTTCAATTGCGGATTATCCAGCACTTCAACTGACGGATAAAAGGAATCCATGTCCAAATGTATGATTGCTTTTGACCCTGACTGAGTATCCATCTTTCCCTGCGCTTTGCCCATCATATTAATCATCGCTACGAGGTCTACGGTTAAAGAATATAGGCCCTGTTCTGCGAAGACAAGGGATTTTGAACCAGAAGAAAACGTGGATAGTATAGGTTCATTCCTAAAAACACCGATCCAGCCTGTAGGTTGACCGAAATCTTGGCCCAGAACTTGACAAAATTTGCGATATCCATTAGAGATCTATAGCAAAACCGTCTGCTCGGCGATCATAGATTCTGGCAAGCATTCTTCACTCTTGAGGCACTTGAGCCTACCACAATATATCGAATTCGGTGTCACAAATCTCTTATGAATTTCACCAGTGTTTTCGCATACGTGTTCCCCAAGGGGCTTCTCGTTTTATGAGCAATTGGAGGATGTTGTGATGGCCAAAAAACCAACTTATGAAGAATTGGAACAAAGGGTCAAGGAGTTA
>DAOVEU010000067.1:0-7697 GCA_030668805.1 Desulfobacterales bacterium | reverse complement strand
TGATCTCTGACTTCTGATCTCTGACTTCTGATCTCTGACTTCTGATCTCTGACTTCTGATCTCTGACTTCTGATCTCTGACTTCTGATCTCTGACTTCTGATCTCTGACTTCTGATCTCTGACTTCTGATCTCTGATCTCTGATCTCTGATCTCTGATCTCTGATGGGCGAAGCAGGGTAGAGCCGTATGTTCTGGGTACTGTGCATAAGCATTGCTTCTATCATAGGGATAGGCGCTGTTCTATTATACGAAGAGAAGCGGGTTCGCAGTCTCCGGCAGCAGGTGGCCAGGAAGACTGAGGAACTAAAAAAGTCTGAAGAAAAATACCGCAGTTTGATCGAAAGCACAGAAGACTTTATCTTTACGGTTGATGAATCCGGCCGTTTTCAATCCTTGAACAATTTTACTGCTAATTTTTTCGGGGGAACCCCTTCGCAGTTTCTTGGCAAGCCGCTGTCTGTCCTTTTTTCAGAAGAGGTTGCATCTCAGGAGCTCAAACTCATCCGCATGGTTTTTCAGTTTGGGAAAAGCGTGCGGGATGAGTTCACGGTAAAGACGGGTGAGCATCAGACATGGCTCAGCGCCAACCTTATGCCCTTAAAAGACGAGCAGGAAAGGGTCGTATCTGTTCTATGTATTGCCAGGGACATTACTGAAAACAAAAAACTCGAAAGCCAGCTTATCAATACCGAAAAGCTGGCTTCAATGGGGACCCTGGCTGCCGGCGTGGCCCATGAACTGAACAATCCCCTTGGTGTCATGCTTGGCTTTACGGATCTTCTGTTGGAGAAGTTTGACAAAGAGAGCCAGGACTACCAGGACTTGAAAACCATTGAGCGCCACAGCCTTCACTGCAAGCAAGTGGTGGAAAACCTCCTCAGTTTTGCCAGACAGGGGGAAGGGGAGTCTGAATCTTGTGACATCAATGAGGCTATTAATGAGATTATTCGCGTTGTAGAGCATTCTCTGGAGATGAACAATGTTGAACTCCGAATGGAACTGGCTTCCGGCCTTCCGAGGGTGAAGGGGGATTTGCGCCAGATGCAACAGGTATTCTTGAACCTGATCAATAATGCGGCCGCGGCTATGAAGGGGGAAGGCATCTTAGAAATCAAGACCGCTCCGGATGCAGGGCAAGGCAAAGTGCGTGTCACAGTCCGAGACAACGGACACGGCATCAAGGAAGAACACTTGGAGAATATCTTTGACCCCTTCTTCACGACCAAGAGCGAAGGGGAGGGGACAGGATTGGGCCTGTTCGTGAGTCACGGGATTGTAACGAAATACGAAGGGACCATTACCTGTGAAAGCAGCGCCCAAGATGGGCCTAAGAGACCCCGAGGAACGCTTTTTACGGTCTTGTTGAGGGCCAGGGAGGGGAAGGCATAAGCGCTAAGTTATTTTTGCCCCGGATGGACTGAGGAAGGTTTACTGAAAAAAGTGAACATCGAACATCGAACGTCCAACATCGAACGTTGAATGGGAAAAGATGAAGAAACAGAAGAATTAATAAAGATTTTCGTTACCAAAGGTGTCAGGTGTCAGGTGTCAGGTGTCAGGTGTCAAAACATTGAACCCTGAACACTGAACCCTGAACACTGAACCCCGAATGTTCGGTATTGGATGTTTGTTTTTCATTCGACGTTGGACGTTCGATGTTCGATGTTCGACGTTCGACGTTCATCTTTCAAAACAACCCGGTACGGCATAAATGTAACCTGTGAATGTTTAAAAACAACTTAGCGCTTGTGGGAGGGGATGGGTCATGAGGGGTAGGATTCTAATCGTTGATGACGAAAGGGATATGTTGGCCCTTCTCAGGAGGATCATCACCGAAAAGACTGAACATGAGGTGATGACAGAATATGACCCGTTGAGGGCGGTCGAAATAATCCACAGAGAACCCTTTAACTTGATCATCACTGACCTGAAGATGCCCAAGATGGACGGGATTGCCTTGCTTGAGGAGATCAAAAGGATTCAACCTTCTTCGGACGTCATTATCATGACTGCCTATGCCACCATTGAAACCGCAGTAGAAGCCACGCGAAAGGGGGCCTTTGACTATATTGCAAAACCTTTCCGAAAAGAACGCATCCTGCTGACCCTTCACAGGGCTTTAGAATGGCAGGCACTGGCCCGCGAGAATGTTGCCTTGCGCCAGTCCCTTGAACAACAGAAGATGCTTCCTTCCATTATCGGGTCCAGCCCGGCTATGATGTCGATTCTAAACAAGATCAAACAGGTGGCCAAATCGATGGCAACGATCTTGATTCAAGGGGAGAGCGGCACCGGAAAAGAGCTTGTGGCTAAGGCGATCCATGTTTACAGCGACCGGCGTGACAAGACTTTTGTAACCATCGACTGCACAGCCATACCCGAGCAGATTATTGAAAGCGAGCTTTTTGGTCATAAGAAAGGCGCATTCACCAGTGCCTGGAATGATAAGAAGGGGCTGGTAGAAGAGGCCAACCAGGGGACCTTGTTCCTGGATGAGGTTGGAGAGCTGAACACAGTCATGCAGACCAAACTCCTGCGCCTTCTCCAGGAGGGAGAGTATAAGCCGGTGGGCGGCTTGAATACCAGGCATCCTGACATTCGATTTGTGGCTGCCACTAACCATGACCTCAGGCAGCGCATAGCCGAGAAGAAATTCCGAGAGGACCTCTTCTATCGGCTGAATGTTATTTCTTTTCGTCTGCCTACACTCCGTGAGCGGCGGGAGGATATACCGCTTCTGGTGCATTACTTTGTTGAAAAATACAGCAAGCTCAACAATAGAGAGATACGTGATATCGAGCCCGGGGCCATGTCCATGCTCATGGCCCGGGAATGGCCAGGGAATGTCAGACAGTTGGAAAACGTGATTGAGCGTGGAGTGATCCTGTGTCAGTCTCATCAAATCAGGCTTGAAGATCTCATGCCTGAAAGGACTGACTCGAGGCCGCTGCCGTATTTCAACGAGGCCATTTACGGGCTTCCCTTCAGGGAGGCCAAAGAGGCCGTGATCAAGGCATTTCATAGACAATACATTCAGGCCGTTCTTCAGCAAAACAGAGGCAACATTTCCCGGGCCGCAGACCAGGCAGGGGTTCAGCGGCAATACCTGCATAGAATAATGAAACACGAGAAGATCGATGCAGAGGAATTCAAGAAGCATGTAACCTAAAAGTTGCATGCGTCAATCTCCCATAATTTCAAAGACTTTCCCCATCCCAACCCGCTAGTGTTCCCTTTCATTGTAACCTATTAGTTGACAAACCTGCTATCCCCTTAAGGATATGCTGAGGTCAGTAATGCTCGTTTTGCTGTAATATCAATATGTTATGAACAATCAGCCATGCCCGGCTGGCCTCTGGTACGTATCTTGCCCTAGACGGACGCAATGCTCCCGTAACCGTTCACATGCCCCTCCGACAAGGGGCAATATTGTTGAATTAAGGCTTTTTCGGGCGGGGATAAACCCCGCCCCTACGAACCGCACCTTCCGATGTGTGTAGGGGCGGGGTTTATCCCCGCCCGGCCCCTTTCCCAGCAACACAGTGGGAGAAAAATCTGGACGGGACATCTTTGACTCAACAGCATTAGAGGGTTGGGGTGAGGGGGACTGAAAGGACCGGCATGAAGCGGCTTGCTGTTGAAGAGATCATCATACCGATCAAAGAAGATGTTGGGCTCAAACCCTCTGTTGGTCCTGAAGACAGGATCACAGAGGCCCTCGAGGTCATGCTGAAGAATGATGTGAAGCGGATTGCCGTAACCCGGAGAAGCGAGGTTCTGGGCATGATCACGCTTGAGGATGCCCTGAAGCAAGTCGGATTGGAAGGGGATCTGAAGTCAAAAGGGAGCCGAAGCGTTATTATCCACGGCCGGAGGATTGTCCTGGAGGAAAGAGGAACTTAGGGGCTTGGCCCCAGGGGAGTGATGAGGAAAGTGAGCTAAAGTGCCTAAAGTGAGCTAAAGTTATGGTGCAGGCATTTGTGATTGGGGAATTCAGGAATTCAGGAATTGAGGGATTTAGGAATTGAAGGATTGAAAATCAAATAGTTGTAGGGTCGGGTTTTATACCCGACCGGGATTGCGGTGGCATGTAAAATGCCATCCTACGTTTAAGGGCGGCGTAAAGCCGCCCCTACGTCTGTCTGTGTGATACGTAGGGGCGGGCCCGCCATAGCCGCGACATGCCCGGCATAAGCAAACATGATTCAATTCCAGGTCTGGGCCAGGGTTTATCCCGCCCGGCTCAATACTTTGGCCGAGAGCATGATCAAGGCCGAAAAATTATAAACGGCATAGAAAGGGGGTGTGAATAGACGTAACGAGGAGGGGAGATATTTTTGCCACAGAATATTGGGCCTATACACCAAAACCATACAGAAAAGGAGAGATTTGCCATGAATTTCTTTAGACAGTGGTACGAGTTTATGATGATGGGGACAAGGGCCTTTGCCAGGTGGGAAATCGATAACTCAAACACCATACTTGGCGACCGCAAGCGGCTGGCCTTACTCGGCTTGTTGATTGTTCCCATTATAATCCTGGGTGTCGCTTTTGCTGATGAGATTGGCACGGTCATGCCGGACTTGCTGGGCGGCAAGAAGGCCTACAGTCCGGCCTTTTACAATACCTTTATCTTTATCGTATCCATCGCCATAGGCATGGGCGCGGGGCTCATCACCGGCTGCATCGGCGCGGGCGGCGGGTTCATTATTGCACCTGCCCTGATGAGCGCAGGCATCAAAGGGATACTGGCGGTCGGAACAGATCTGTTCCACATCTTTGCCAAGGCGATCATGGGGAGCGTGATCCACAGGAAGCTAGGAAACGTGTCCGTGCCCCTGGCCGCGGTCTTTTTGATCGGCGCCATTGTAGGGGCGACCGCGGGCGGCATCATCAACCGCGTACTCTATGAGATCAATCCAGTGCTCAGTGATGCCTTTATTACGTCGGTGTACTCCGGCATGTTAGGTTTTCTGGGGATCTATGCCATGACCGACTTTCTCAAGGCAAGAAAGGCCGCAGCAGGTGGGACAGCTGATACGGGCGCCCACGGTGGAAAAGAAGAAGGGGTTGAGATGGGAAATCTCCCCAAGAAGCTTCAGGCCATGAAGATTCCCCCCATGGTCAAGTTTGATTTTGACTTTGTTCCTGAGGGTCGAGGTATTTCGTGGATATTTCTGGTCTTGAGCGGCGCGCTTGTGGGGATGGCGGCAGGCATCATGGGTGTTGGCGGCGGCTTTCTGACCTTCCCTATCTTTGTCTATGTCCTGGGCGTGTCCTCCATGACCACGGTGGGAACTGACATCTTCCAGATCATCTTTACGGCAGGCTATGCCGCAATCAGCCAGTACGCGATCTACGGGTTTATCTTCTATACCTTAGCAATGGGAATGCTCTTAGGGTCCTTGCTCGGCATCCAGATCGGGGCCATGGTCACAAAGGTGGTTCCCGGTATCACGATCCGTGGTTTTTACGCAATGGCCGTGCTGGCAGGATTTGTCAATCGTTTCCTTGCCCTGCCAGCCAAGTTAAACGCTATGGATGTCATCCACATATCAAAGGGGCTGGCTAGTGGTCTCGAAACCGTTGGGGTCTGGCTCTTTTTTATTATAATCGGTGCATTCAGCGTCTGGGTAATCGGTACGTTCCTGATGAATATTCGAGTCCTTAAGGGAGAGGAGGCGAAAGCATGATAGAAAACAAGAAGGAATTCTATGGTGGCCTTGGCATGATGGCGGCGTTTGTGGTTATACTGATCATCATATTTTCGCCTGTTTTCAAGGGCCAGAACGGCCTGGAATACTTAGACGCCCTGTATAACTCCATATCAAAAGGGTCAGCCTACTACATTCCAAAAGTCAAGAAAGCGACCGACGAGTTTATCGGAAACTCTGTAACCGTGACCTTGAAGATGGCGGACGAGCAACAGGCACAGCAGACTGCTCCCCTCTTTGAGAAGGGCGGTGCCTCGGTAACCACATCAGGGGCCGAGTTAAAGGTTGCCGGCGATCTGGGCAAGATTCTCGAAAACTGCCTTGCTGATGCAGATAGTATGTATCATAACAAAGGGGAAGAGGTTAAGGGCAAATACGGCTACGATGAGAGGCGGGTCCTTTATAACTGGTGGAAGGCATCCAAAGCCATGGATAAGGACCTGAAAAACCAGAAGAAATTCAAGGAGGCCAAAATCGTTGCCATGGTGGTGAAGAAGACTGTGGAGTCGTCTTATAACTACTATAAGATCGAGCCCCAAAAGATCGGTGACAAGATTGGCATTGTGATCTTCTCTTTGATTTTTTATGTGATTTACACCCTGTGGTACGGCTTCGCCATTATGTTCATGTTTGAAGGATGGGGTATGAAGCTGAGTCATTAAATAAGATCGCGAAGCGATTTTATGTGAGTCAATACCTTGCGATACGGCAGGGCCGCCAATGCCTTGCCGTATCGTAAATCCCAACCCATCCCCAACCCTATTCGTTTCACTTCTTTCATTCTGGTTCCGATGCTCTGCGTTGGAACCCTGGCCCAGACCCTGGCCCAGACCGGGGTTTATCAGCTTGTAGCCTATAGCAAGCATGAGCGCCAGGGCGGGCCTGGATTACCGACTCACTAGCCCCCAAGTTAGTTCGCTTCGCTCACAATTGGAATATTGGAATATTGGAATGGTGGAATGTTGGGTGTAAGAGGATTTTGGTCTTTTTTTCTTTTACATCATTCCAATATTCCATTATTCCTTGATCGAATTTGCAATAGCATCAATAAATAGCTCTAATTTCAATATGTTGTAGAATTTCCGAGACGTACAATTAGGGGAAGCGCCAGGGCGGGCCCAATCCGCTAGACGCTCTGCGTCTTTCATGGCGCCAATCAGGTCCCCACAATAGGATTTCTCGCTCCGCTCGAAATGACACAGGGTCTATTGTCGCCTGTGACCGGATACCAATGTTTTGTCATTTCTCATTCGATCCCCACCCATCTTTTACAATCTGTAAAAAATCCTGACAGACATCTGTTTTGAGCCACAGCCAAAGCCCCATCGACTCTTGAGTAATCCTCTTTATTTCCCTCTAGTTGGTCCAATTCCCGGTCATCATGTGCCTTGGCACACCCGTTGCTCTTCGTCATACGAGACGCTAACTGGCATGAAAAGGCTTTCCGTTAAAGCGATCATCATACCGATTGAAGAAGAGGTTGGGCTGAAACCCTCTGTTGACCCTGAAGACAGGATCACAGAGGCACTCGAAGTCATGCTCAAGAATGATCTGAAGCGGGTTGCCGTAACCCGGGGAAACGAGGTTGTCGGCATGATCAGGCTTGAGGATGCTTTGGAGAAAGTCGGATTGGAAGGGAATCTGAAGTCAAAAAGGAGGCGGCGCGCTGTTATCCACCGCCGGAGGATCATAGTGGACGAAAGATGGACTTAGGGTATCGGAGTGATGATGAAAGTGCCTAAAGTGAGCTAAAGTGCCTAAAGTGAGCTAAAGTTGAGAAGCTGAAGAAACCTTTGGCGATGATCATTGTTTAGGCCAAATAAATAGTGTCTGAACAAAAACCCTTGATCGCGAGCTGTCATTGCGAGGAGTGAGGAACGAGCGACGTGGCAATCTCTTTATTTTCAGGAGATTGCTTCGGTCGTACCTCCCTCGCAATGACAGGAAAACTATAATTTAGGCGGTTTTCGTTCAAGCACTAA
>DAOVEU010000222.1:0-4359 GCA_030668805.1 Desulfobacterales bacterium | reverse complement strand
AATGCTGATGCAAAGCAAACCCGGTCTGGGCCAGGGGCGCGACAGCCCGCCCTGGCGCGACACCAGAATAATAATCGTTGCCATATAAAAACCCGGTCTGGGCCAGGGAAGCTGGACAATGCCACGGAGAGAAAAACCCGGCCCGCCCTGGCGCGACGTGCATAAATTAGCTGCCAAGCCCCATAATCCCGGTCTGGGCCAGGGTCTGGGCCAGGGTAATCCGTGTCTAAAAAGGAAATTCCCATACTATCAAGTTGATGCAAGAATCATGCAAGATCTTTAGGTTAGGAATATCAGTATAGATTCTAAATAGTTAACTCAACTGCATAGCAGGGTAAAGAGTACCAAACTACCACTATTGTGGAGTAACATGCCACTTCTATGAAAAGTTTTCCATGTTCTTGCAGTATTGTAACTTCTCAATAAATTCGGGTAAATGTTGCGTTTTGTCACCCAAACCCTTTCCGGCAACATGGTTGCCTCGATCCATATAACCTCAATTTGGAGAGAGGCAACCGTGTTGCCGGAACAACGGAGAGCAACGAATACCCCAAGTTTTTGAGAAGTTACGCAGCATTCGTCTAAGTAAGTTCTATATTTAAAAATAACGGTTCACGTTGGGACTACCAGGGTTTGTAAGGTTAAAGTATGTCATGACAGTGCCGATTAGGGAAGTATAAGGAGGATTCTGTTGTGGACATTGTAGTTGGGGGCACATCATCTGTCAAAATGGACCCATCAGAAGAGAAAGCTACTCTTCCTGCCGGCAAAAAGGTGATCCGCAAGGATCGCCGTAAGAATAAACAGGATCGCCGGAGAAGTGTGAGGGAAGGGATTTTTGTTTCTCTTTCTGCAGATAATGATCGACGTGTTCTAAGAGATAGAAGAAAAGCCGGTAGGGCTCGCCCTTAAGACCCAGGTGGTGCTGATTCTATTCCTCCCGCTGCCAAAATTTGGTCATATTCCGGCATTCGATCCAAGACCTTTTTGACGGCGTCCTTAAACATACTATTAGGCATTTTTGCTATGGACTTTTTTCGAATGTGGGGAGGGGCATAAAAAAGCAACCTAATCATGAGATCGGTTGCAGCGCTAGTTTCTCTTTCAATCCACTTTCCTCCTTCAAACCTTTCTTGCATTAGTCCTTCCATCCAGGACCGCATTCGTTCGATTTCTAAGTCATTTTGTTTTTCGATGGTTTCTTGCCTGATTTTCACCCATGCTTGAAGTTGTTGTGGGTCAAAAATGTCAAGGTAGACTTTCAAACTATCTAGTATGCTTTTCTGTGAGGCAATGTCTCTTTCCAAAATCTTTATTCGGCCTTTTTGATACCATCCCAAAATGATTAGCCCTATAAGGAGTATAATAGTACTTGCTATTTCCATTACCATTTTCCTTTCCCGGATTTCTGCAATTTCTCCAATAGGGCAAGGACGAGGGGATTGTCAAGTATGCATTGCGTTTTTTGTGAAAAAAAGTGCTTGCAAAGCCATTTCTTTCAGTATATAGGCATGCCAGTTGACACCACACGGGCAAGTACAAAAGCGAGGGAAGCTCTTTGCTGGTACTGGATGAACTACGATACTCTGAGGAGCACATCTGGGTCCGATATGAAGAGAATCACACGGTCACCATGGGCATAACTGACTTTGCCCAGTTCCAACTTGGAGAACTCAATTATGTAGAACTCCCTAACGAGGGTGATGACATTGTCACCCGTGAGCCCTTTGGGAGTGTGGAGTGCAGCACACTCGTTAACGATATCTATGCTCCAGTCTATGGCCGGGTTGTTTCAGTCAACAGGGAGGTTATTGAAAAGCCCACGTTGATCAATTACTCGCCTTACAGCCAAGGCTGGATCATCCGGGCCAAGCTCTTTTCCTTGGATGATCTGGATATGCTCATGTCCGCCGATGATTATGAAAGATACATACTAACCAATTACCCGCCAAAATAACCTCCATACACGCTTGACACTTTGTAACCGGTCTTGTAAAGATACACGGGATACTGAGTCCCGTATTTTTGCAGTGGCAAATCTTAAAGGGTGGCGTGAAATGATTGAGTGGAGGTTCTCATGAATATGATTACGATAATTTCTGGTATCATCCTTCTGGTATTCTTTCTGGCTTCGGCCATACGAATCCTCAATGAGTACGAGCGCGGGGTCATCTTCCGCCTGGGTCGGGTGATCGGCTCCAAAGGCCCCGGGTTGATCATTTTGATACCCATTGTTGACAAGATGGTGAAGGTGAGCCTCCGTCTGATTACTATGGATGTTGACCCACAGGATGTCATTACGCGTGACAACGTGTCTGTGAAGGTAAATGCAGTTATCTACTTTAGGGTAATGGAGTCGGTAAAGGCAATTATTGAGGTAGAGAACTTCATGTATGCGACATCACAGCTTGCGCAGACCACGCTTCGGAGCGTGTGCGGACAGGCCGAGTTGGACGAGCTTCTTTCCGAGCGGGAAAAGATCAACACTAGTCTCCAGGAGATCCTGGATACCCATACTGATCCATGGGGGATCAAGGTCTCCACAGTGGCGGTCAAGCATATTGATCTGCCAACGGAGATGCAGAGGGCCATGGCAAAGCAGGCCGAGGCCGAGCGCGAGCGACGTGCCAAGGTGATCAATGCAGAAGGAGAATATCAGGCGGCGACAAGATTGGCCGACGCGGCGACTATTATCCGGGATCACCCCATGGCGTTGCAGTTGCGGTATCTCCAGACCCTCCGCGAGATTTCGGCTGAAAGCAATTCCACAACCGTGTTTCCGATTCCAATAGATCTTTTCAAGCCGTTTCTTTCCCTGGTTGAAAAGCTAAGACCTGAAAAGGATTAAAGATACACAAAAGGAGAAACAGGGCATGGGAAAAAAGGAGAAAAAAGAAAAAAAAGAAAAGCCCCTGGATCGAATGACAGCCAAAGAGCTGGGGGAGACAGCTCTGAAAATTCCGGAGATATCCGGGGTGCATGGCATGAACAAGGCGGAACTGCTAACTGCGATCAAGAAGGCACGGGGCATTGTGGATGTCAAGACGGGGAAATCAGACGTTTCAATACGTCAGATGAAGAAGAAGATTCAGGCGCTCAAAACGCAAAAAGCCGAGGCTCACGAAAACGAGGACAAGGCAAGAGCAAGGATATTGAGACGACGTGTGAGCCGTCTTAAGAAGAAGACAAGGAGGGCTGCGTAGGGCCCAATATGATCACGCCTGGTAACATAGCCTTTGACATAGATGGGGTGTTTGCCAATACCATGGCGCTATTCTTGGAAATTGGACGCAAGGACTATGGTATCAACCATATTCGATACCAGGACATCACCGAGTATTTTCTGGAAGAGTGCTTAGACATAGATCCCGAGATCATTAGAGTCATCATAAATCGCATACTGGAAGGAGATTTTGAGCAGGAGCTCAAACCGATTGACGGGTCTGTTGAAGTACTTTCTGAAATTGCGGAGGCACACCCACTACTTTTTGTGACAGCGCGCCCCGAGCTTGCAACCATCAAGGAATGGGTGCACAAAATGCTCCCCATGAGATCGTCCGCGATCGAGGTAATTGCCACAGGCAACCTTGAAGCAAAGGGTGATGTGCTCAGTGCACGGGGGATCCGGTATTTTGTGGAGGACTGCCTTGAGGTCTGTCATATGTTGAGTGAGCATACAATCACCCCCATCCTGTTTAGCCAACCCTGGAATTGCTCTTCCCATCATCCTTTCAGGGAGGTCAGCAAGTGGTCAGAGATAAGGGGCCTTGTTAACCTCCATTCCGGTTAGTTCCTGCGATTTTTTCTTTTATTAATCGAAAAACTGTGGTATTTATTATTCTTTTTGAAGGACAGCCCTCTCAAGACCCAGGGGCTGGTTGGCTACAAAGTTTAGACCGGGATTGCCATGAGAGGATGGATAGAAAGCTTTATCGAAGCCCTGTCGGCTGAAAAGGGTTTTTCGCCCAACACCTGCCGGGCCTACCGAAACGACCTCGAGCAATTCTTGGTCTATCTTCGAGATCCGGCGAGTGGCCTGCTTAGGAGAGGGGAAAAGGGAAACGTTCGTGATGTGGATGACACAGTAATCCGTTCCTATTTAGGTTTTTTATACAAGAAGAACCAAAAGAGCACCATTGCCCGGAAACTCTCAGCCATGAGGACCTTTTTTCGATTCCTGGTCAGAAGAGGGGTCATGAGCACAAACCCGGCCGAGACGGTCTTGACCCCCAGGCGAGGAAGGCCGGTGCCGAACTATCTTCCGGTGGATGACATGTTTCGCCTGTTGGACGGGGTAAAGGGGGAATCGGTGCTTGCCTCACGGAACCGTGCCATTTTAGAGACCCTCTATTCTACGGG
>DAOVEU010000320.1:0-3377 GCA_030668805.1 Desulfobacterales bacterium | reverse complement strand
TCACTTTAGCTCACTTTAGACACTTCTTTTTATTATCACCGTATATAAATCGGTATCTGCGTAATAACGTTCTGTGTAAAATCCATCAACTGCTGCAACATCCAGGGTAGGAAAAACAGGAGTCCCATCAAAACAGCCAGTATTTTGGGAACAAAGGTTAGTGTCATTTCCTGGATCTGAGTGGTTGCCATAAAAATACTTACAGCCAGGCCCACAATAAGCCCGAGCCCCAGCATTGGCATCGCAACCAGAATAGTAACCTTAATCGCTTCCTGGGCAAACCCAACTACAAATTCTGGAGTCATATCATCCCGTCATAAAACTTTTGACCAAAGAACCAACAATGAGGTACCAACCGTCCACCAGCACGAAAAGCATTAGCTTGAATGGCAGGGATATCATGATCGGTGGAAGCATCATCATCCCCATTGAAAGAAGCACACTTGCCACCACCATATCTATAATCAAGAACGGCACATACACAACAAATCCAATAATGAAGGCCGTTTTCAACTCGCTTATAACGAACGCGGGTATCAAAACCGATATTGGGACATCCCGCGGGGCATTGGGCTTGTTTAGCCTGGCCGTTTTCATAAACAGGGCCAGGTCCTTCTCTCGTGTCTGTCTGAACATGAACTGGCGAATGGGATGCATAGCTGCTTCAAGGGCCTCAGCCCTGGATATTTCTTCATTTAGGTAGGGTTGGAGGGCGCTCTCGTTAACCTGCTGCCATACCGGCATCATGATAAAAAAGGTAAGAAACAAAGCCAGGCCCACTATAATTTGACCTGGGGGTACCTGGTGGGTACCCATTGCGTGTTTTAGGAACGAGAAGACCACAGCCAACCTGGTAAAAGATGTCATTAGAATCAAAATGGCCGGTGCAAGGGAGAGAATGGTTAATAGAGCGACAACCTGAAGCAAGATTGAAACCTGTCCGGGGTTGTCAGCTTGCCCCAAACCGATCTGGAGCGAAGGAAGGGGTATGGTTGCAGTGAAAGCAGCCGCAGGGAGGAAAAAGAATAATGCAAAGAGCAAAGAGCAAAGAGCAAAGAGCAAAATTGTTTTTGCCTTTGAAATATTTTTTCCTTTATTCGCCATTACGTATATAACCCTTTACCGGGTGTGAATCACGGCTGTTGGCAATGAGAAAATCCATGTCAGTCTGGCTACGTATTTAGTTTTGGGGAAAAGGTGTCAGGTTTCGGGTTTCAGGTGTCAGGATCGAGAAACTTGAAAAGCTGTACTGTTCTCAAGGCGTAAGCCGCAAACCTGAAACCTGAACACTGACACCTCACAATTGAACTCAATAACCAACAATCTTGATTCACACCCCCCTTTACCCATAACCCTATTTTTCACTCGATCTGCCTTTGCCTTTTAGAGACGACCTCAGTAAATTTGCAAAAAGACCGCGTGGTGCCCCAGCAGCCCCGAGACTTTCAATTCTCTCCAGGGCCTCGGATTTTTCTATCTTGGTCAAAAAAGTTATGCTCTCCGGAGTAATCCCAATCACGATTTTTTCACCCACCACATCGATCAGCGCAATGCGTTCCTTCGGCGTTACATGATGGGATGACAGAATCTTGATAAATTGTCCGTGGCCAAGACCATCTTTGAGATAAAAAAATCGTTTCATAAGAAAAAGGACCAGGATCAAGATGGCCACAACAATGCACAACATGGCAAATGTCTTCAGCCCGGTCCCCCAAAGGTCCGGCTGAGACATCATCCCGGATGTTACTGTTAACTCACCCATAGCATGCTCTCACAATTGGAGTAGTTGTTATAGATACTAAAAAAAGTGCCTAAAGTGCCTAAAGTGAACTAAAGTGAACTAAAGTGAACTAAAATTATGGTATAAAAAAGGATTATTAAGCAATTTTAGGCACTTTAGCTCACTTTAGTTCACTTTCATCATCAGTTAACCCAAACTCTTGACCCTTTCAGCAGGGCTGATAACGTCGGTAAGTCTCACGCCAAACTTTTCGTTAACTACCACTGCCTCGCCGCGTGCAAATAACTTTCCGTTCACAAAGATTTCCATGGGTTCGCCGGCAGACTTTGTCAGTTCAACAATCGAACCCTGTCCCAGTTGAAGTAAATCATTGACAAGCATGTGGGTCCGGCCCAGTTCAACCGAAACCTGCAGGGGAATATCGAGTATAAAATCCAAATCTTGATCCCCCTCGGCCTGTCCTGTGGCTGCAGAATCTTCAGTATTCTCCGGCGAAACAATTTCGGTCGCGGCATCATTTTGCTCGGTCATCGTTGTATCCTTTCTACGTAAGCGTTCACAGGTTCAGCGTTAACCTCTAAACCTCTGAACCCTGAACCCTGAACCCTGAACCCTGAACCCTGAACGGTTACCTTTTTACCAGTACCTCCGTTCAATCCTAATAGCCTTATTACCCCTTGTAACACCCGCGTGCCCTTTGAGCTTTGGCACACCTTCGACCTTTGCAACTAAACACTCTTTCACGTCCTGCTCAAGTTGGATCACATCACCAACCTTGAGACCAAGAAGTTGATGTCCTGTTATCCGTCCGGTGGCAAGTTCTGCCCTCACTTCTACCATGATATCCTTAATCCCCTCTTGGAGGCGTTCCTTCCAGCCTGTATCTACCTCCAATTCATCGCCCTGGAACCCTGAGCGCAGCTTATCCCGGATTGGCTCAATGGTTGAGTAAGGAATGCACAGCTTTAGGAGGCCCGGCACCCCATCCAGCTCCACGTTGAAGCCAGTCACGGTAACTAAATCGTTGGGAAGCGCAATGCCGGCAAATTGCGGATTCATCTCGGACCGTACATAGCTCATTGAAATCTCATGAACAGGCCTCCATGCCTGCGCAAGGTCCTCCAGATACACCCTGACGACATTTTGTATCATCCTGTTCTCTATGGCAGTATATTCTCGCCCCTCAACCTTCACATCCTCTGAGGCCTTGCCGCCAAAATAGCATTCAATAAGATTGAACGCTAGTCGACTTTCCAGGACCAGAATCGCATGCCCTTTCAGGGGTTCCATCCGAAAGATATGCAGACTGGTGGGTACCGGAAGCGATTGGTGGAATTTTTCAAAGTTGACCATGCCAACTGAGTCAACGCTGACATCTACCATCTTTCGGATGAGGACGGAAAGACTCGTCGCGAAGCCCACGCAAAAGCGTCCGTTAATCATATCAAAGGCAGGCATACGAGTATCAATAATTCGATCCTGACCGGTGAAATCATAACGGATGATGTCATCCGAGCTAGTCGGCGTGTCGGTTTCGGCAGCAACCTCTCCCTCTGTTAGCCCCTTGAGCAGGCTATCTACTTCGTCTTGTGATAAGATATTAGCCATTACTGCACAACAAACTCTGTAAAATAGA
>DAOVEU010000410.1:0-2610 GCA_030668805.1 Desulfobacterales bacterium | reverse complement strand
TTTAGAGCGGCAAAGCCGCGATTTATAAAATTTTGGACAAGTCGTCCAAAATTTTATCCAGGTTTTACTCTGATTGAACTCATGGTCGTTATTGTGATCCTGGGCATTCTGGCAGGACTCATTATTCCCAGAATCATGGGCAGACCAGAAGAGGCCAGACGCATGAAAGCCAGGGTTCAGATCGAAAGCATAGAGACTGCCCTGAAGCTATACAAGCTTGACAACGGCAATTACCCCACGACAGAACAGGGGCTTCAAGCCCTGGTCGAACCGCCTTCAGCAGGGCAGCTTCCCAAAGCCTGGCGCGAGGGTGGGTACCTGGAAAAAGGGAAGGTCCCCAAAGATCCATGGGGAAATGAATACGTGTATCTTTCCCCGGGCGTTCACAGCGATTGCGACCTTTCCTCTTACGGTCCTGACGGAGAACCCGGAGGAGAAGGTAAGGATGAAGATATTAACAGTTGGGAACTTGAATAAAATCGCTGCGCGATTCTATCTATGATTTCAAAACGTTGCAAGGGTTACACCTTCATCGAGTTAACCGTTGTTATCTTTTTGATCGGGCTGACATTGGCCTTGACTGTCCCCAAATTTCGTTATGCCATGTTGACCGATGACCTGAAGGCCACTGTACGCCGAATGGTAGCGACTGTCAGGACCTTGAGAAACGAGGCAATCCGGGAGCAAGAGATCTATACGCTCCATTTTGACCTTGAATCGAATCGGTTCTGGATGGAGTCGGGGGACATGACCGATGAAGGTCGGGAGCTCGCTTACGAAAAGGCCTTCCAGTTGCCACAGGGAGTTCGAATACTGGATGTTTGGTCCAGAGCAAGGGGCAAGAAGGCTGATGGCGAGGCGATCGTCCACTTTACTAAAAAGGGATATATCGAACAGTCAGCTATTCATCTTGCGGCAGACGACGGCAGGGAATTTAGCCTTGTATTGAGCCCTTTTCTGGGAAAAGTCAAAGTCTTTGAAAAATATGTAGAATTTGAGTGATTAGATTTATAAATGGTAAATGACAGATGAAAAATGATAAATGTTCGGGTTTTACACTCTTAGAGGTCATGGTGGCCATAGCCATCATTGCCATTGCCCTGACGGCTGTGCTCGGGTCACAATCTCAGAGTCTGTCGCTGGCCAGTGAGGCAAAATTCAGTACGACAGCCGCCTTTCTGGCCCAGAGTAAAATGGCTGAAATAGAAGCCGAGAAGCCGGAGGATCTTACTTCTGATTCCGGTGATTTCGGCGAGGATTTTCCAGGCTACCGTTGGGACAAAAGCGTAAAAGATGTGACATTTGATGAACCTGAAGGCATCTCGGACCATCTCAAACAAATTGATTTGACCGTTTCCTGGGAAGAGCACGACCAGTACGAATACCGTCTCAGGCTGTACAGGTTTTTTCCAAAAACTCAATAACTCAATGAACCCAACAACCCCAATGAACCCAACAAACTCAACAAACTCAACAAACCCAAAAGGTTTTACCCTTCTGGAGATCCTTATCGCCATGTTCATTTTTGCCATCGTTCTTTCAACAATCTATACTTCTTATACCGGAACTTTTCGTATCGTGAACGAGACCGAATCTCAGGCTGATATTTACGGAATGGCCCGCATTGCTCTGGAAAGAATGCATGAAGATTTGGAATCTGTTTACATTCCAAAGGATGCGAAACTACCTGAATCAGATGAGGACAGCACGTTCGTGGGCGAGGACACGGAGATCAAAGGTAGGAGTGCTGACTCCCTTCGCTTCATCTCCAGAGCGCACCTGGTGTTCAGCGAGCAAGAGCAAGCTTCTGGAACAGCGGAGATAGCTTACTATGTTGAAGAGGACAACGAGGGAGAGGGTTTTGTTCTCTATCGTAGCGACACGCCTGCGTTTGAAGAAATGCCTGAGGTGGGGACAGGGAGATTGGTGCTTTGCGACAGCTTAGTGTCTGTGAATTTCAACTATTATGACGACGAGGGTGAGGTGCACGACAACTGGGATTCTACAAGCGAGGAACTTGAAGATAAGATTCCCCAAAGGGTTTCTATCAAACTGGAGTTTGAAAACAGCGCGGATCCTGAAACACCCTTCTCGTTTATGACAAGTGTTGCACTTCCATTGAGCCGGGGATAAACATGGGTAACCGTTCACTATGGCATTGAAAATGCAGCAAAATGATTCACCGCAGAGACACGGAGGACGCAGAGAGGAAAAATTGGCAAAAAAAGAAAACCTCAGCGTTCTCTGCGTCTCTGCGGTGAACTATTACACCATGGGAAGGTTCCTTCGAAACAGCCGCGGGATGGCCCTTATCCTGACGATTTTGATCATTAGCCTGATCGTTGCGTTGACGCTCCAGTTCAATACATCCATGCGGTCTGATCTGCATGCAGCCGTCAATCTGCGGGATGGCATCAAGCTCGGCTATATTGCCAAGTCAGGGTTCAACTATGTGCTTGCGGTTCTCCTTGAGGACGGCTCAGAGACTGATTTTGACTCTTTGCATGATGCCTGGGCAGATTCCAAGGCCCTTTCTGAGAATTCGGCTGACCGATTTGACGAGGGCCGGTTTGAGCTCAAGGTGTCAGACCATTCGGGAAGGATTCAGAT
>DAOVEU010000272.1:0-3840 GCA_030668805.1 Desulfobacterales bacterium | reverse complement strand
TACACTTTCATGGCAGACCCGGAGGCATCATCCCTACACCCAATGATATCGCAGCCGCCATCACTAAGCTGATTACAGGTATGAACTGGACGACTAGATGTCTCGGAACTTCTACAACCTATTGAAATACGACTTTAGTTGAGTAGTTAAGTGGTCGAGTGGGAAAAAGGTCAAGTGGTTAACGACTCGACTACTCAACGACTCAACCCGCCTGCCAACGCCTGTCACAGTATACTGCCTGTATGTCGGCATGCATGGCAATGGCGGGCAGGCTACTCGACCAATTGCGGAGCGAAGCGGAGATAGGTTTGGTATCCTATGACAAAACAGGTATTCAAAAGGCCTGAGGCTCTAAAAGAGAACATTTTTCACTATTGCCCCGGGTGCGGCCACAGCATCATCCACCGACTAGTAGCTGAAGTGATTGACGAACTCGGAATTCGGGACAAGACCGTGGCGGTGCCGCCTGTCGGGTGCGCTGTGCTGGCGTATAACTACATTGATGTGGACATGGGAGAGGCCCCCCATGGGCGAGCGCTCGCAGTGGCCACAGGGATAAAGCGAGCCCGGCCCGATCTGATCGTGTTTACCTATCAGGGGGATGGAGACCTTGCTGCCATTGGCACCGCTGAGACCATTCATGCGGCCAACCGGGGGGAGCGCGTGAGCGTTATCTTTGTAAACAATGGAGTGTTCGGAATGACAGGGGGCCAGATGGCACCCACCACCCTCTTGGGGCAAACCACAACCACCACACCCGGAGGCCGATCGCCCCTCAGGGATGGATTCCCCCTCGACCTGAGTCAAATGTTGGCTGTAGCAGGCGGGAGTGTTTATATTGAGAGGACAGCCGTCACATCGCCGAAAAATATCATCAAAACTAAGAAGGCCATAAAAAAAGCTTTTCAGGTACAAATGGATGATCTCGGCTTCGCCTTAGTTGAGGTGTTGTCTCAATGCCCGATAAACTGGAAGCTTTCGCCAGTTGAGGCCTGCAGGTGGATCGAAGAAGAGGTCGTGAAGATCTACCCCCTTGGGGTAATCAAGGATACCACTCAGACTCAGAATCGAATGGATAGGATGAAGAGAGGCAAAAGAGCAAAAACATAATCACGAAAACACGAAAGGGCGAAAGCACGAAAGCGAGAACGAATGAAGGTGTATGGCATAGATGCCATTGACTTACGTTCAAGGTGTCTGGAATATATGAGTTGCAATTTAAAGGCTCCTGTTTTTTCGTGATTTCGTACTTTGCGGCTTGCGCCTTGAGAACAGTACGTGTTTTCGTGATAAAAGGTTTTTTGACACGATGGGCATAACCAAGACCATATTTTCCGGCTTTGGTGGGCAGGGGGTCCTGATGATGGGATACGTGCTGGCAACTTCGGGTATGCATGAGGACAAGCACGTAACCTTCCTTCCCTCATACGGGGCAGAGGTGCGCGGTGGAACCGCCAATTGCACTGTCACTGTGAGCGATGAGCCGATCGCCTCTCCGGTCGCATCATTCTTGGACTTTGCTGTATTGATGAACACCCCTTCTCTCATAAGGTTTGAAACAAGGGTAAAAACGGGAGGCACTGTCTTCTTGAACAGTGACCTGATAGAACTGCAGCCCAAACGCCGCGATATACAAGTCGTGGCCATACCGGCTAACAGCATTGCTGAGAGACTTGGCAATGTCCGGGGTGCAAATATGGTTATGATCGGCGCATTGGTCCAAAAAACCGGTTTAGTTTCCTTGAAGGTTGTCATCAAGAGCGCAAAGGGCATCTTTGAGAAAAAGGGCTCAAAGGTACAGAAGATGAATACCCTGGCCATCAAGGAAGGTGCCGCATTTGTAGGGGAATCTCAACCATGACCGTAAAGGAAATCATCTTGGGAGTCAAAAACAGGCCAGGTGAGCTTTCTCGCATCATCGGCCATCTTTATGAAAACGATGTGAAGGTCCCTGCCTTCTGGGTAGGCACCGAGAATAAAAAAGCCACCCTTCGATTCATTGCCAGCGATCCAGAAGCAGCGATCTTGGTCTTAACCGGCCTCGGTTTCAGGGTCAAGACCATGGATGTTGTTGCTGCCAGGGTTCCGGATCACCCAGGCGGATTGAATGCAATCCTGAAGTTATTACACTCGGTGAACATCAACATTCTCCATATTTATTCTTGCCTTGAAACCCGGGATCCGATTCTGATCCTGGAGGTTGATAACACCGAGGAAGCAGTTAAGGTCTTAAAGAACAACTGGATCACTCTTTATGACGAGAGGGTTTACAATCTGTAGGAGCTCTTTGGATTGATGATTGATGATTGAACAAAACAAATCAACAATCGACAATCAACAATCAACAATCGGGTAACGAACAATGAAAATTCAATCATACCACTTTGGCTACATTGAAATCGATGGGAAGTCCTACCGGAAGGACATCAAGCTCATTGGCGAGAGAGTGGTGCCGGACTGGTGGCGCTCGACTGGTCACCGTGTAGAGCTAAGCGATGTGGAGGATCTGCTCGATACAGACGCTGAGATTTGCATATTCGGCACCGGAGCTTCCGGGCTCATGCGAGTATCTGAAGCCGTGAAGTCTGCCTTCCAAAACCGGGGTACCAAGGTCCTGATCGAAAAAACCGAATCAGCGTGCGATACGTACAATCGACTCTTCCAGAATGGCAAGAAGATAGTCGCTGGCTTTCATCTGACCTGCTGATTAGGGGATGGTTTTCATCTTCCCGATTGAAAGGTCATGAAGGGGAATCAGGATGTCAGCCATCTCCTTGATCTTTTGGATGCTATCGTAGGCCTCCATGACATTGATGTGGACCCCCGGAGCAATAGCCGGCCCGGTGGCCGGAAAGTTCTTGTCGTTACAGCAAAACCCGGTGATAATTGCCTTCCCTTTTGAGGTATTGATGGACACTGACTGGCCCCCAACCGTATGCCCCGGGCTGAAGATCACATCAATTCCGTCAAGGATATTCGCATCCCCCTCCACCTCAACCACATCGACCCCGTCCAGCACATCCGGGTAATACCTGTGGTCGATCGGGTGTGGGTTTCTGAAGAAGTCCATCTCCGCCTTTTGAACATACACCTTGGCACGATGGCATTTGTAATCGTTTTCGCAGTGATCATTGTGGAGATGGGTGTGAATAATCACATCTATCTCCTCGGGCTTGAGTCCTACGGTAGCAAGGGCCTCCTCAAATTCCAGGATATCAAAACCATAAGTTTTTCCCAGGTCATCGGGCACTATAAACTGTTCGAGCCCCGTGTCCACAAGAATATTCTTGTCACCGCCTTTCAGATAAAAGACATAGATAGGAATCCAGATCCTTTGTCCGTAATCCCGAAGATAGGTCATGATCCCCTGGTCTGTTTCGTTGGCCCCAACCACCAGCGGATAAATCATGTATTCTTGCATGGCGCCCCCTTGTTGCACAAATCATAGAATCGCTGCGCGATTCTATCCAGATAACGTGTTCACAATTCCGAAGCAAGGCCTATCTCTGTGGCGTTCAAGACTTCCCTGGCTTCCTTGAAGCCTGGGTCCAGCCTAAGGGCTGTTCTAAAAGGTTACGTTCTTCATTCACCAACGATTTTGACCAGTACCCTCTTTTTTCTTCGACCATCAAACTCGCCATAAAAGATCTGTTCCCATGTACCGAAATCGAGCCTTCCCTCCGTCACGGCAACGACCACTTCACGGCCCATAATCTGCCTTTTCATGTGGGCATCTGCATTGTCCTCGCCCACGTTATGCCGATATTGTGAAACAGGCGCATGGGGTGCCAACTTCTCCAGCCAGACGTCGTAATCGTGGTGAAGTCCGGATTCATCGTC
>DAOVEU010000040.1:0-9366 GCA_030668805.1 Desulfobacterales bacterium | reverse complement strand
TTGACTGCGCTGAAAGCGCATTCCTCAACTTTAGCTCACTTTAGGCACTTCAAACCCTGGCCCAGACCTGGCTTACATAGTCCATAGACCGTTTCGTTTGCGGCGCGCCAGGGCGGGCTTTAGGCACTTTTTTGGTTCCAGTTTACCTGAAGTAGCCGCCCAGACATAAAATACGTCACTGGATTTACGAATTAGAGCCCTTAGTCCGTATGCGAACGATAGTCCGGCTCCTTCAATTCTTTTCTTTGCGCCATCTGGCCCGGGACCCCTGGCGGACGGTCACGGTAACAGCCGGGATTGCCGTGGGCGTCGCAGTCTTCTTAAGTATTAGACTCGCGGTGAATGCTTCGGTCGAATCCTTTAGTCAAAGCATGGACCGCCTGGTAGGAAAAACCGAGTATACCGTTCGTTCCGATGGCAGGGGAGTTACTGATTCTCTGTTTGCAAAGCTTTCTGCTCATCCTGCCGTTGGCCACGCCACTCCGGTGCTTTCGGCCTATGTCAGGTTCAAGGACCAGGGCGAAGAACCCCTCCTCCTTCTGGGCATAGACCCCTTGTCTGAAAGAGGTTTCCGGGAGACCCGCTGGTTGGCAAAGCATGGCGCTCAACCCTGGAGGATACTGGTTGAGCTTCTTAGTGAGCCATTTACGCTGATTGCAAGCCAGGGACTGGCCCGTTCGTACAACCTCAAGGTGGACGATGAGGTCCGGGTGCTGCATGGGCATAACATTGCATCGTTCAGACTTATCGGGCTGTTGGAAGACCGAGGCACGGCCATAGCGGAAGGCGGAAAGATTGCCGTCTGCGACCTGGCAACGGCCCAGGAGTTCTTAGACCGTCCAGGCGTGGTTGGCCGCATCGATTTGATACTCAGACCATGGGCCGGAGGGGCCGAACTGGCCTCCATTGAGGAAATACTGCCAGAAGGTTGTAAGCTGGTTCGCCCCAATGAAACCAAGGAGACCAGTCTTTCCATGATCGGGGCGTATCGTATGAACCTTTCGGTTCTCAGCTTTGTCTCTCTGTTTGTGGGTATGTTCCTGGTTTTTAGCGTGGTATCCATCAACGCAGCGAGACGCCGGCACGAGACAGCCATCCTCCTTTCTTTGGGAAGTGAACCCCGGCAAATCTTTCTTATGTTCCTGGCTGAAGGGGCCTTTTTTGGACTGGCGGGATGGCTGACGGGCTTCCCCCTGGGTATATTTCTGGCTAAGCGCTTGCTGCACCTCGTATCAGCTACGATTACCACCCTGTTTGTGAAGGTAGACGTTGAAAAGATGATCTTGAGCCCTGAAGAGATCATCGTCTCTTTTGTGATGACGCTTGCCGTATCGGTCATTGCGGCTTACATCCCGGCCCGGGAGACCGCACGCATAGCTCCCCGGGACGCCATGTCCCCCGAGACATTTGAAAGGAGCCGTCGGATTCGGGCACCGAGGCTGGCCGCAGCAGGCCTCGCGTTGATTGGCCTCTCCTTTCCAACCTCCACACTTCCGGCGGTCCATGAGACACCGGTGGGCGCATATGGGGCGATTTTTATGATCTTTGTGGGGTTTACCATGCTTGCGCCTGCGGTGCTTCTCCTTTTGGGCCGCTTTGCCCCCACGGTCATGCGTAAGGTATTCGGAGAGCCAGGTCATCTGGCGGCAAGCTACCTGAGCGGGGCGGTCTCACGGACCGCGATTGCCGTGGGGGCCCTGATCACGGCCATTGCCTTGTTCATAGGCGTCTCCATCATGGTCTCCAGTTTCCGGAACACGGTGCGCACCTGGGTCGAGCAAAATATCGTGGGGGATCTATTTGTCAGGCCTGATGCGAGCGAAATCAATCAATACCAGGTTTGGATCACGCCAGAAGTCGTGCGCTATATCAAAACTCACCCTTCAGTCCAAGCGGGGTATCTCTATCGGCGTGCCCGGCTTATGGACCAAGGGGGTCCGTTCCTCCTGGAAGCCGGCAGTATTGACGTGTTGTGGCATCATGGCCGGTTCTTGCTCATGGGAGGGAACGAGGACCGCATTATGGAAAAGCTTATACAGGGCGAAGGGGTCATCGTTTCGGAGGTGTACGCAACACGCAGGGGGCTTAAGCCAGGAGATCGCCTGACACTGACGTTCGGCGGTATCCGTCAGACCTGGGACGTGCTGGCAGTGTACCGGGACTATCGCACCCGGGGAGGGGTCGTGTATATAGACCTCAAGAAATTTCAAGAGATTTACAAAGATCACCGTATCGGAGGGGTCAACCTCTTCCTGAAGCCCAGCGCTCACCCTCATGTGGTGAGATCGGATCTTTTGAAGCGTTTTGGTCTCCAGTACGCACTGGCTATTGCCATTGGAAAGGACCTGCGTCAAAATGTCCTCAAAGTCTTTGACGAGACCTTTTCCATCACATACGTGCTCATGTTCATAGCGCTCCTGGTGGCAGCCCTCGGGGTGGCCACGACGCTTTCCCTGCTCATCAGGGAGCGCCGTAGGCAACTCGGAATGCTTATGGCCGTGGGTGGCAGCCCGGGCCAGGTCCGGTTGATGGTGGTCCTGGAGGCATTTCTCATGGGCGCTGCCGGGCACATCGTGGGTATGGGGTGCGGTCTATTGCTTTCATATTTTCTGATCTTTGCCGTTAACAAACAGTCTTTTGGCTGGACGTTTCTGTACGAGGTGCCGCCCTGGACGGGGCTGATCTCTTTTATATTGATCCTGTTGACGGCCATGTTGGCAGCGATCCCCCCGGCCAATGCAGCATCCCGGGTCAATCTGGCCGAGCTTTTGAAGGGACCGTGACAAGGAGCATTTCGGATTTCGGAATGCGGAATGCGGATTTGTTTGGCCCAAGGATGCTTCACTTCGTCTCGGATTTGCGGCTTACGCCTTAAAAACAGTACGATATGCGAATAAGAATCTGAGAATGTCACCAATAAAAAAAGATAAGACAAAAATCCTGGTAGCAACTTTAGGAACTCTGGCAATGGTCTTGTTCCTATGGGGTGCTTGTCGGGCCTCAGAAGGCTTTCTTCAGGCCGTCGGGCCACGGGAATTCCGCTTTCCGGAGGACCATGCCGATCATCCCGGGTTTCAGACAGAGTGGTGGTATTACACGGGAAACCTTGTCAGCAAGGATGGGAGAGCCATTGGGTTTCAGCTCACTTTTTTCAGGGTTCAGCTCAAGCCAGCGCTTTCTTTCTCGGGGTCCCCCTGGCGAAGCAATCAAATCTTTTTCGCCCACTTTACGGTTAGTGATCTTGAGAATGGCGAGTTCTTGATGGCTGAAAAAGCTGGACGGGGAACCATGGGAATCGGCGGTGTCTCATTCGATTCAGAAGGAGTCCGCGTAGTTCTCCACGGCTGGGAGGCCGTTATTCAGGGGAATACCCACCACCTGCGGGCAGAGGGAGACCGCTTTGGCATTGAACTGGAACTGATTTCGGAAAAATCCCCCGTACTTCATGGTGAAAACGGCCTGAGTCAGAAAGGGGTCGGCCCGGGAAGGGCCTCGTATTACTATTCACTGACCCGCATGAAGACCCGTGGCGTCCTGAGACTTGGCAGCAACAGGCTTGCGGTGTCGGGGTTTAGCTGGATGGACCACGAGTTCAGCTCAAACATCCTGTCAAAGAACCAGGTGGGATGGGACTGGATGGGATTGCAGCTTTCAGGTAATAAGGAACTGATGCTTTATGTACTCCGGCGTCGGGACGGCTCCATAGACCCTTTCTCAAGCGGAACTCTGGTGAAAGACGATGGAACCTCGGTCCACTTTGCTAAGGAGGCCTTTGGGATCAAGCCCACGGATTTCTGGAAAAGCGGGCAAACCCGTGTGCGGTACCCTTCGGGCTGGCAAGTGGAGGTGTTTCCCTATCACATCCGACTCAGGGTGACTCCAAATTTGAAGGACCAGGAGCTAATCACAACCCAAAGCACGGAGGTGACCTACTGGGAAGGAAGTGTTGGTGTGACCGGAACTGTGGCAGGAGAGAAGGTGACCGGGTCAGGTTATGTGGAGCTGACTGGCTATGGGGGAGGGTTCGAGCAATAAAATCGCTTCGCGATTTTATATCGGGCACGCACCCAAGGGAACGATGACGAGCATGAAGATATTACTCATTTATCCTTATCCTCTTTATGATCGATCTCGAGAAGAAGACATCAAACCAGTACCCATAGGAGTCTATTATATTGGTGCTGTTTTAAAAGAAAATCATTACGATGTTGAAGTATTGAATTGGTATAATATGCATAAAACGCCTCAAAAAATTGCTGAGGTTTTACTCGAAAAGAAGCCTGACATCATTGGTTTTTCTATTCTAAATGCAAATCGCTGGGGTGGCATAGAGATCGCTCAAATTGCCAAACAAATCAATCCCCACGTCAAAGTCGTTTTTGGTGGCGTTGCCGCGACTTTTTTATGGAAACATTTTCTGAAACATTTTCCTCAAATAGATTTTGTTGTTATAGGGGAAGGGGAATATGCTTTTTTGAATCTGGTTAAGTCAATTGAAAAAGGGAATTATAGAAATACCAAAAATATTAAAGGAATCGCCTTTAGAAAAAAAGGGAAGATCGTAAAAACAAAACCTGCTCAAGTCATTCAAAACCTTGACGACCTGCCAATCCCGGCAAAGTATTTTGAGTATCAGCATGTGGTATTTTCTCGGGGATGCCCCTGGAAATGCACTTTTTGTGGGAGCCCAAGGTTCTGGGGAGGGAAGATAAGATTTCATTCACCAGAAAACTTCGTTAGCCATATCGAACTGCTCTACAATAAAGGTATCACTTTCTTCTATGTTTCAGATGACAATTTTACGATTAACAAGAACAAGGTGATTGAAATCTGTAAGACAATTATTGACAAAGATCTCAGAATTGTCTGGGTTGCTATCTCGCGGGTTAGTTATATTGACGAGGAAATTTTATATTGGATGCGAAAAGCCGGTTGCACTCAGATAAGTTACGGAATCGAAAGTGGTTCTGAAAAAATAAGAGACCTATTGAATAAAAATGTCAAAACTGATCAGGTTAAAAATGCCTTTGCCCTAACCCACAAATACGGGATCATAGCGCGGGCTTATTTCATATACGGCTCTCCGGAGGAAAGCTGGGAAACAATTCAAGCTACCATTGACTTAATAAACCAGATAAAGCCCTTGATCTGTGTACTATATATCCTTGAGATATATCCAGGCACCAAGCTTTATCTAGACTTTCAGAAAAGGTCTAATGTGACCGACGACATCTGGTTAAAAAGAATGGAAGGTATTTACTATTTTGAAACAGATCCGAATTTATCGCAGGAATCAGTTTTTGCCTTTGGGCAAAGACTCAGAACCGAGTTATACGAAAATATCAATCATTTCGTTGAGTCAGTGACCCTCATAGAAAAAGAAGAACTTTATGAAATGCATTCTGATTTTTTGTCAAGGCTTGGGATGACCTTTAGCCACGGCGATTATTCGAAGATTGAGGCTATTAAAGACAAAGACAACATTGCCGAAAAATTATTCAACAAGTCATTGACTTATTATCCAAATCATCGAGCTTATCTGGGATTGGGGCTTATTAAACAGAACAGAAAGGAGTTTGAAGAGGCTATAAAGATTCTTTCTAAAGGAGTTGAGCTTTTCCCGGAGAGCGAAGAATTAAACTTGTGTTTGGGAATAAGTTATATGAATATGAGAGACTTTAGGAGCGCTCTTTCATATTTGCTAAAATTACAAGATTCAAAAAAAGCGAGCTATTATATTGAACAATGTCATAAGGAATTAGGTGATTAGCGATCCCGCAGATTGACGCCGAGATTGCGGAAAAGGGCCATTTCTGGATGGAAACTAACTAATCTCCGCGCGGAAAACCTCTATGTCTGAAACCATTGAAGGCCACCTGGAACGAATTGTCTACTTTAACGAGGAGAACCACTACACAGTAGCCAGGTTGAAGGTCAGGGGAAACCCCGAACTCGTGACAGTCGTGGGACAACTGGCAGGGATCGCACCAGGCGAGGTATTGAAGCTCTGGGGCAGTTGGGAAATCCATCCCAAATACGGCCAGCAGTTCAAGGCCAATGGTTACACTGTTAGCCTTCCCGCCAAGATCGACGGGATTGAAAAGTACCTGGGATCAGGCCTGATCAAGGGGATAGGCCCTGCTATGGCCAAGCAATTGGTGGACCGGTTCCGAGAAAAAACCCTCCAGGTCATTGAGCGTTCTCCCAACAAGCTCCTTGGGGTAGAAGGGATTGGCGAGAAGCGGCTTCAGATGATCCTCAAGGCATGGGAAGATCAAAGAGAGGTCAGAGACGTTATGATCTTTCTTCAGGGCCACGGTGTGAGCGCTGGCTATAGCGCCAAGATATTCAAGGAGTACGGCCAGAACGCCATCCGGGTGGTGCGGGAAAACCCTTATCGGCTGGCATCCGACGTATTTGGCATTGGCTTTCTTATAGCTGACCGGATTGCAGAAAAAGTCGGCATTGCCAAGGATGCCATCATACGTGCTGAGGCAGGAATCTTGCATGTCCTGGAAAAGGTGTCTGATGAAGGACATGTGTTTGTCCTGTATGATCAACTACTCGATCGGGCCGAAGCACTCCTTGAGATAGACCGCACCGCCCTTGAGACGGCTGTCAGGAATCTGGCTGCATCCGGACGCATTGTGCTGGAAGACTTTCACCTTGAGGGTGATCCACCCAAAACCATGACAGCGGTCTACTTGAAGGCTTTTTACGCGGCTGAGGTGGGTCTGGCCAACCGCCTTAAGGCCCTGCTTTCTGTACCCATAAAAGGCATTGGCATGGATGCCAGGCGTACAGAAAAACTGGTCCTACAGAGGCTGGCCATTATGCTTTCAAAAGAACAATGGATTGGCCTGCACACATCGCTTTCGCAAAAGGTGTCGATTCTCACGGGTGGACCCGGTACAGGGAAAACCACCTTGGTCAAGGCCATCCTGGCGGTCTTTGAGGCGGCCGGAAAGGAGGTCTTGATTTGCGCACCGACGGGCCGGGCGGCCAAGAGGCTTTCGGAGGTCACGGGCCATAAGGCAAAAACGATCCATCGCCTTCTTGCCTATAACTTCAAGAGCGGCGGGTTTCAGAAAAACGAAAAAAATCCACTCGATGCTGATGTAGTGATTGTGGATGAGGCGTCCATGGTAGATACTTTTTTGATGTATCACCTTGTCAAAGCGGTTCCCATGACCGCCGCGCTCATCCTGGTTGGGGATATCTATCAGCTCCCTTCTGTAGGTCCCGGAAACGTGCTGCGGGATATGATCGACTCCAAACAGGTCCCGGTCGTGTTCTTGCAAGAAATCTTCAGACAGGCCCGGGAAAGTCTGATCATCGTAAATGCCCACAGGATCAACCAGGGGTTTTCCCCGACCATTTCAGATTCCAAACGCGACACCCTGCAGGATTTCTACTTTATCCAGCAAGAGGATCCCGAAAAGGTGCTTTCAACGATCCTGGAGCTTTGCTGCGAGCGTATTCCGGATCGCTTTAAACTTGATCCCTTGTCAGACATCCAGGTGCTGACCCCCATGCACAAAGGAATTATTGGCACAACGAATCTTAATCGCGTGCTTCAGCAGACCCTGAACCCCTCCGATGATATTATTGAGCGTATGGGGCGCACCTTCAAGCGCGGGGACAAGGTAATGCAGATTAGAAACAATTATGCAAAAGATGTCTTCAACGGAGATATCGGAACCATCAGCGGAATCGATCGGGATGTTGAAAAGATCACTGTCAAATACGACGGCCGTGCTGTTGACTATAAGTTTGTTGAACTCGACGAGCTCGTACTGGCTTATGCCGTGTCCGTCCACAAATCCCAGGGCTCAGAATATGGGGCAGTGATCCTGCCGGTGATGACTCAGCACTTTATCTTACTTCAGAGAAACCTCATTTATACCGGGGTAACCCGTGCAAAGGAGTTGGTTGTGCTCATTGGAACCAAACAGGCCCTGGCCATTGCCCTGCGGAACGACAAGCCGCAAAAACGGATGACCCGCCTTTCTGATCGAATGCGGATTTCGGATTTCGGAGTGCGGAATGGGCAATGCGGAATGGGCCTGTAAGGGCTTGCGCCCCAGAGTGCTTGGGGTTATACTGTTTTTTTTAGGGAAAAGCGGAGACACAGCATCAGGCGATTTCATTCCGCATTCCGAAATCCGCATTGCGCCTAACGCCTTGAGAACATTACGGCATTCGAAGGGGGAGTATACGTCGTGAAAAACATCCTGGTGGTTGGTGGCGCCGGATATATTGGATCACACATGGCCAAGTACCTTTCCGCAAAGGGTTACATGCCGATAGTTCTTGATAACCTTGTTTGCGGTCACCGTGGGGCAGTAAAGTATGGACCGTTTTTCGAAGGTTCCATGAATGATTCAAGCCTGCTTCAAAAAATATTTTCAGACTATCCCATCTCAGCCGTCATGCACTTTGCAGCGTTTTGTTATGTCGGGGAGTCGGTAGAGGAACCGGCCAAATACTACCAGAATAACGTGGCAAACACCCTGGTTCTCCTTGAGGTCATGGTTGAAAGGAATGTTGGCAATTTCATATTCTCATCTTCTTGTGCCAGTTACGGAGAACCGGTCGAAATTCCTATGACCGAAGAGCATCCTCAAAAACCGATCAATCCTTACGGCAGAACCAAACTCATGGTTGAACAGATACTGAATGATTTCAGGAACGCCTACGGGCTGGAATCGGTTTGTCTGCGCTATTTCAATGCAGCCGGGGCAGACCTTGATGGCGAGTTGGGGGAAGATCACAATCCGGAAACACACCTTATCCCCCTGGTTCTTAAGACTGCCCTTGGTCAGCGACCCCGTGTAGATATCTTCGGGGATGACTATCCAACGCCGGACGGCACATGTGTTCGAGATTACATTCACATCGAGGACCTGGCTCAGGCCCATCTACTTGCCCTGGAGAGGTTATTGGCGGGCTTGCCAGGCGGACAATACAATCTCGGAAACGCTAAGGGTTATTCGGTGAAGCAGGTCATCGAAATTGCCCGGCGTGTAACTGGCAAAGAAATTCCGGCAAGGGTGGTAGAAAGGCGCCCTGGCGACCCTGCGGTCCTTATCAGCTCGAGTCAAAAGGCCACGAAGGATCTGGGCTGGAGTCCGCAATTTCCCGACCTTGAAACTATCGTGCAAACCGCTTGGACCTGGCACAAGAATAATCCCGATGGATATTGAGTTCCGTAGGATGGATAAGGAGTGTAAATCACGGCTGTTGGCAATGAGAAAATCCGTGTCCGTCTGCTGCGTATTTAGTTTTGGGGAAAAGGTGTCAGGTTTCGGGTTTCAGGTGTCAGGATTGAGAAACTTAAAGAGCTGACACCTGAACACTGACACC
>DAOVEU010000137.1:0-5802 GCA_030668805.1 Desulfobacterales bacterium | reverse complement strand
ATGGCACCCGTCATGAGTCATGACAGAATCCATTGCACAATTCGTAACCTGTTATCTCTTTGGACCCCAGGACCCCAAACCATGGTACCTTTCAGGACTAACAGAACAAGCCACCACCTCTGGTGGTGGTAATTTGACTGTAAAACAGTATGTTAAGCCTTACCTTGACGTTACCCTGTATCGGCCCCGGTCACAGTTGCAAACGCGAACATCTGGATAGAGTTCAACCGATTCGTAGACGCCATCCATCCGATTCCGAATGTATTGTCCAGGGGGGTGGTACAGCAATTCTAATTTTGGAATTTTTTCAGTTTCGAACTCAAAAAACTCGAAATTCGAATATCGAAATTCGAAACAATGACCAAATTCACGAAATTCAAATAACCAAAACCTAAAACCCCGTATCTTAGGGAAAGGATCATGCTTTTGAACATTTGAGCATTCGGATTTTGAATTTGTTTCGGATTTCGGATTTCGTGCTTCGGATTTGCAATTTACTGTGTTCTATGGACCTTATGGTCAAAATTAGAATTGCTGGGGGTGGTATATCCGGCTTGACAGTCGATTTGGAATTAGTGCTTGAACGAGAAGTCTTAATTGCGAGCTGTCATTGCGAGGAGTGAGGAACGAACGACGAAGCAATCTCCCTGGCCCAGACCGAGATTTGCTTTCGGAGGCATCATCCAACTTCTGTCGCGCCAGGGCGGGCTTTATTTTCAGGAGATTGCTTCCCTGCCCGCCATTGCCGTCCGTGCCCGCACTGTAGCTCCGTTGCGAGCCAGGCGTGTGGCAGGCGGGGGTCGTACCTCCCTCGCAATGACAGGAAATCTTTAGTTTAGGGGGTTTTCGTTCAGGCAGTAATTAGAAGAGCGGTCCAAAAAGAGGAAGGGGGAAACTTTATTCGTTTAACCTCTTTTTCAGTTCGATATTCTCCCTTTGAACCCGTGCAAGTTCCAGGACCCTGTTGATGGTAAAGAGGATACTGTCCTTCCTGAAAGGTTTGGTGATGAAGTCAGCAACTCCCTTTTTCATGGCCTCATCGGCTGTTTCAAGGGAACCATAGGCCGTGATCATGATCAGAGGAAGATCCGGCTTTATCTCTTTAACTTCATCACAGAGCTCTAACCCGTCCATGCCAGGCATCTTGAGGTCGGAAATGACCAAGTCATAATCGTTTTCCGTGACCATTTTTAGCGCTTCGGATGGGTTATTGGTCGTCTCCACCTCATAGTCAGTGTTGTCTTCAATGATCATCCTCAACAGCATGAGCATATCGAGTTCGTCGTCAATGACTAAAATCCTTTGTGGCATGATCTTCTCCTTAATTTTTTGTAATCGTTCACCGCAGAGAACGCAGAGCCCGCAGAGAAACTATTCTTTTAAACCAAGAACTAACCTGCGTATGCCACTTTTAAGCACTTTGACATTAAAATTGATCAGAAGTCCCACCTTGCAGCCGGACAACTTCAGATAAGACAGAAGCTGAGCCTCGTGGATCGGCTCCAACCTCTCTACTGCCTTGAGTTCGATTATCACCTTTCCTTCCACCAACAGATCGATGCGATAACCACAGTCTACGTTTACACCTCGATATTTCACAGGCAGAGCCTTTTGTCGTTCCACTGACAACCCTCGCTCAACCAATTCGAAGGCTAAACATGCTTCATAGGCTGATTCCAGCAGACCGGGACCGAGCTCCCGATGGACTGCCATCGCCGCTCCGATGACCGCTTCTGTGATCCTATTTAACTGCTTTGTCATCTCTGCGTTCTCTGCGTTCTCTGCGGTGAACGCTTACAATTTTTTTTAACGGGCTAAAGCGATTTCCGATCTTCCCCATCTGCCACGGGTAGTAACACGGTAAAGGTGGTCCCGGGCTCTTTGCCTTCCTCGCTGGTTTGACTCTTGACTTGAATTTCACCTCCAAACTTTTTCACAATACCGTAACTCACAGAAAGGCCCAGCCCTGTTCCCTCTCCAACCTTTTTGGTGGTAAAGAATGGCTCAAATATCCTGTCCATATTCTCCGGGGATATACCGTGACCTGTATCCTTAAAGTCTATACTGACCATATCATTGGAACGGTGTGCTGAGATGGTGAGTATTCCCCCGCCATCCATAGCAGCCACCGCATTGTTGATAATGTTCAAGAATACCTGTTCCAACTGCTGGCCGTCCCCTCTCACTTTAGGGAGGTCTTCTTCTATATCGGTCTTGAGGTCTACCTTTTTGGTCAACAGGGTATTCACAACCACATTGACAACCTTTTGAATATTGTTCACCACATCAGTCTCTAATGTGCACTTTTTGGGGATCCGAGAAAAAGCGAGGAGGTTTTCGACAATGCTTTTGCAGTTGTTACCCTGCCTCTCAATGGTCTTGAGAATCTCATATTCTTTAGAATCCTCAGCAAACCTTCCCAGCAATATTTCCGTAAAACCCAGGATGATTGCAATCGGGTTATTTATCTCGTGGGCCACACCGGCCGAAAGGGACCCCAGAGACGCCAATTTTTCCGTGTGAAAGAGCTGTTCTTCCATCATCTTGTGTTCCGTGATATCTCTGGAGATAACCAAAACCGCTTCCCCCACATCGGACATCACAGTCTTGTACTTTGTATCCAGCCAATACTCTCTGTTCCCTATTTTCACGTTTTCTTCGTGACCAATTATCTCAGATGATGCCAAAACCTTTTCAACGATCGAACAGGCATTCTCGGGAGTCTTGTAGTCGATTACATCCATGACATTCTTTCCCACGACCTCGTCAGCCTGGGCCCCCACTAACCGCAAGTAGTATTGGTTGACCGACAGGATGTTACAGTCTTTGTCCATCGTATAGATCATGTCATCTGCCGATTCGACAAGGGACCGGTATTTTTCTTGAGAGCGTCTTAGTCTCGCGGCATAGCCTTCCAGATCTTTCGTCTTTTCCTTGACCTCGTATTCAAGCGTTTTAAGCCAGGTCCTTTCGTTTGCGATTAAGAAGATAAATATGGTAAGTATCGCAGCGGTGACAGTACCCTGTAGCATAGATTGCCTCACATACACGGTGTGTATAGCATCTTCTACCTCGCTAATCGGCGCCACCACTGCAACCGACCATATCCGTGTCGTGTTGGAAGCCCCGAGGTGCACCGGTGCATAGGCAATCAATTTTTTCACAGTTCCGGTCATTCCCCGGTGCCAGCCTGAAATATACCACGAGGTCCCTTCCTTCCCCTTTAACATCTTGGCCTTTTGTATGAGATTAATCGCGCTGAAAGAGATATGTGGATCTCTAAGTTTCCTAACCTCAAAGGCGTTTTGGCCAACAAAATCCTTTTCCAGGTGGTACAGGAAATTGCCGGACTCATCAATGACCCACGCATACCCCGTCTTACCTGATCTGATGGGACCTACGAATCTTTCTGCAAGCAAACCAGCGTCCAGGACAAACGCCAGCACCCCCGAAAATTGGAAAGTGGGGATGGGGTGGGCCTCATCACTGGAAATCTGATAGACGGGCGTTGCCATAGTCATGAGAAGACCGGGCTCAGACTCCGCCACAACCCCCTTTTTGACATTGCTGATATAGATCTCGCCTTTGTTTTCCGGTTTCTTGCACCATTCAAAATAATCTTCATGGCCATAGGACCCCTTGCCCGTAAAGACGGCGTTGGCATAATTGACTGAATAGGCGTTGGTCCCAGCCACGTTTACGAGCATGATTTGGATCACACCATAGTCCCTAATGCTTGAAAGAGAGATTTTCATGCGGTTTGCCCAGGAGACCGCCTCTACGTACTGGATGGAAGGTGAGAGGCTCAGGGTCATGAGTTCCCGCTTAACGATTTTGAAATTCTGCGCGAGTATGGCAGCGGCATTCTTGGTCAAGGCAAGCTGCTGGGCATTAAAGTCCTCACTGATCATCCTCTTCATTTCCCGGGCTGAGAGCACTCCGAGAAAAAGTGCGCTCCCAAGGAGAATAAGGATGACGATGCTCACAACGCGCAGGCCCGGCTTTCGAGCAAAGTATTCGAAGTATTTTTTCAAGGGCTATTCCTTCACAAAAGACTCGATCCCTTTCAACATATCCTTGTAATACCAGTTCACCATTTTGTCGTTGTACATGACCATATCCATCTGCCGCGTGTGGATTATGACGTGCCCCAGGACCTTTAGCCGCTCTTCCAAGAAAGCCTGTTTATGTCCCTCAATACGGGCAAGTATGGCATCTTCTCTCACCTCAACACGGAAATCAAACCGCTCCAGGATTCTTGAGATAAGGGCAGCTCTCCGGTTTTTGCGTCCAGCATCAGCGGCGCCCCCCGTAAATATGAAGGTAATATAGTTCTGAGTCTCCTGATCTCCAAGATACGCCTCTGTGGTAGAAAAATGAAATCCCAGCCGAGCACTCAAATTGCAAAAGTGTTTGGAGATAATGATATAGTTCTTATCGACAAAGCGCTTTCGCACGGCAGGGTCCACGCTTGGGTCAGTCATGGCACCAAACATAACAGAAAGGAACCCCTTCGTGTCCACCGGCGGAGGGCCTTCCCAGGGCAACGCCGTCATACCTTCCCACACAGCTCGCATAGGGATAGATACAATATCTTCAATTCTGACCTTTTTCCCTTTCACACCCTCTTTGATACCATCTTCCAGATCAATAATCCACCACTGCATGGGGACTTCGCAGACCAATTGCCTGGTCGATCTGTCAGAAAAATGAGTCTCTTTGCTAAAATCAAACATGGCCCGCAGAGAGACTTCATGGGCAAACCTGGTAATATCGTGAAGCGTCTTGCATCCTTTGGGAGTGAAATCGGGACTCCGGGGATCTGTCAAATTCAAAGGGGTTGCGATTTGCAATATGTCTCGGAGTTGCTTCAGGACGGGCGAGGCCGCAAAAGCGTCAGCAGTCTTTTTCCCCTTAAGTATTTCTTCAACGACCCCTTCATAAACATTGGCATATACCGCATCCACTGTCACCTGCATACCATTTCTAAGGGCTTTGGTGGCGTTCTCGGTATTGAAAATAGTCGGCACATTGTACTCCCTGGCCACCGTTGCGAGGTGCCCGAGAACCGTTCCGATGTCCGAAATAACAGCAGCGGCCTTTTCAAGCACCATGGCAAACTCGGGAGGGGTGTGTCTCACTACCAGCACGCCACCTTCGGGAAAATTGGCCAGATCCTCTTCGCGGTTGACAATATAAACAGGGCCTGCACCAGCACCGCGGCAAGCAATGGTCCCCTTATCCAAAAGAACCCTGTGCCCCATGGGCACCCTTGGCCGTTTCTGATCGGCCAAGGCCCCTGCAAAGGCCACACGCAACGTCCTGGACTGGAGGAGATACAACCTGCCCTTTTGGTCCATGACCCACTCCATGTCCTGGGGCTGGCCAAAATGAGCCTCAACCGTACGCGCATAGGAAGCAAGCTGAGAGATCTGCTCATCATTCAGGCACGGTTTGCCCAGCCATTCTTTGGGCACGGGAAGCTCTTGCGTACCACCTTCTGGGCGCCCGACCAGCATCACTTCCTGGCGGCCCGTCTCTTCACGGGTGATCTTTTTTGTGGCGTTTTCACAAACCTTATAGTTATCAGTGGGGACGATGCCCCCCACTGCATAGGCCCCGAGCCCCCACACCCCACTAATAAGTGTAGAATCTTCATGTGGGGTGCCAGGATCACGGGAATACATGATACCGCTTGCCTTGGCCTCGACCATGGCAAGCACGCCCACTGCCATGGCCATTTCTTCGATGTGGAACCCCCTATCTTTGTAGTAGAAGAGGGCCCGAGGGGTAAGCTGGCTG
>DAOVEU010000241.1:0-4184 GCA_030668805.1 Desulfobacterales bacterium | reverse complement strand
CAGGTTTTGCAAAATCCTGGGTGAAAAGGCCGAAGTGATTACGCCGTATAAGGATCTGGAAAAGCATGAGAGAAGGGCCGACGTTGAGGAGGACCTTTTGGACCTCCTTGCAAGGCGTCCGTGTACGCTGGATGACATTTCCTCCGGGCTGAATGTGCATAAAAATGAAATCTTGAAATACATTGGGGCGTTGGTCAAGAACCATACGATTGAGATAATAAAGAAAGACTCTCTTGTCTATTATCAACGGGGGCCGGACAAGCGGAACAAGAAGATCTGATACTTGATTCTGGATACTTGATTCGGCATCCTTCATTCCTCGGTTTACACTTTTCAAGAATGCGGGCGCCAAGAAATAAATTGTTTTGTTCGTACTTTTTGGTGTCAGGTGTCAGGTGTCAGGTGTCAGGTGTCAGGAGCGAGAAACGCAAGATCTGTACTGTTCTCAAGGCGTAAGCCGCAAACCTGAACACTGAAACCAGGCACCAGGTGTCAGGTGTCAGGTGTCAGAAACTGAAAACGCAAGACCTGTACTGTTCTCAAGGCGTAAGCCGCAAACCTGAAACCTGAAACCCCCAAACCTGGAGTGATGAAAAGAAGTGTAAACTACTTTATGGCGAAAATGAAGGATGCCAGGATTTCCAATGACAATTAAACAAAAAATAGAAGATGCCTTGAGGGGAGTCATCGACCCTGGCACCAATCTTGACATCATGCGTATGAAACTGGTCAGGGATCTTTCGATCAACCGGGATGGGAGGGTCAGCTTGACATTTCGCCCTTCTTCTCCGGTCTGTCCCTTGGCTTTCAAGCTGGCCTATGACATTAAAAAGGCCGTTCAACAGACACAAGGCGTTAAGGAGGTCGAAGTCAAGGTTTCGGGATACAATAGGGCCGACGAGCTCATGGAAGTATTGAAACAGGCAGGTTAGCTCCGCTTCGCTCCGAAATTAGTCGATTAGTCGAGTCGTTGAGTAGTCGAGTTGTTAACCACTCAACTACTCGACCACTTAACCACTCGACCTAAGTTGTAGGAATTGCCATAGGTTGCAGGAATTCCGAGACGTATTAGGAGGTTGCATTATGCCTATCTATGAATACCGATGCTTGGACTGTGGCCACACCTTCGAAAGGTTGCAGTCCCTTCAAGAAAGACCGGTTGCCGCCTGTCCGGAATGTGGAAAGCCTGTCGAAAAGGTAATGAGCTCGTCCGTGGGTTACATCATGAAGGGGGCCAACAATCCGGGTGGTGGCCGCTGGGCACAAGACGGGGGTGCGTGCTGCGGACAATCCTCACCCTGTGAGAACCCCAAACGCTGTTGCACGAAATAAGAACTAAGGGGCTTCGCCCCAATTGGCCTGCCCTGGCGCTAACTTAAACGCTAAGATCAAGCTAGAAAGCCAGGTCTGGGCCAGGGAGCATTGGAGTGATGGAGTACTGGAGTGTTGAAAATCCGCTTTTGATACCCAGTACTCCAATACTCCAACACTCCCCGTGAATGGTACAAATACGTTGCTACAAAAACAGCTTGTAATTCCAATAACTTGTAGAATTTCCCAAACGTTAAGGAGGCATAACCAACAATGATGATAGCTGTTACGTCTACCGGAGATGAATTGATTTCAGACATGGACCCCCGCTTTGGAAGGGCCAAATACTTTATTATCGTAGACCCGGCAACACTGGAGTACGAGGTTGCAGAAAACAAGCAGAATCTTAATTTGCCACAAGGGGCGGGTATCCAGGCGGCAAAGACCATCGTGGATCAAAAGGCTGATGTATTGATCTCTGGCAACTGTGGCCCGAAGGCCTTTCAGGTTTTGAATGCTGCAGGTATCAAGGTCGTGACAGGCGCCAAAGGGCGTGTTATAGACGCCGTTACTCAGTATAAGAGCGGGCAGTTGCAGGCAGTAGAGGGGCCCAATGTGGAGGGGCATTGGGTTTAAACTATCTTACGTCTCGGAATTTCTACAACCTATTGAAATTCCCCCGACTTTAGTCGAGTGCCCGCCCTGGCGCCTATGACCATTTACAGTATATGAAGCCCATAATCCAGGCCCGCCCTGGCGCGACGTGCCTAAATTAATCTACCAAGCCTGTAATCCCGGTCTGGGCCAGGGTCTGGGCCAGGGGTTAAATAGTTGAGTCATCGACCTGCCCGCCATTGCCATGCATGCCGGCATATAGGCCGTATACTGTGACAGGCGTTGGCAGGCGGGGTCGTAAGGCCCTTGAACAACTCGACTAATCAACCACTCGACCAATTGCGGAGCGAAGCGGAGCTAAGTTTTTTGGGGTTCGCAATCATTCTGCTATGAAAGAAACCTAAGAATTAATCAACGGATAATTCAGGAATTGCGAATTCAGCAATCCCTAAATCCCTAAATCATAATAATAGAGGAGGTTTTTTTATGAGTCATTCCGAAAAGCGTAAATCTAGTGGTCCTCAACAGGACCCGGGTACGGCTGCACAAGACCAGGCAATCCAGGAATCCCTATCTCTAATCAAGCACAAGTTCCTTGTCATGAGCGGCAAGGGGGGGGTGGGTAAAACAAGCGCTGCTGTCAACCTGGCGGTGGCCCTTTCAGAAAAGGGGGCCAAAGTCGGTCTAATGGATGTCGATCTTCACGGCCCTGACATTCCGAGAATGCTAGGACTGAAGGGACTTCTTGATATCAGCGCAGATAGTCGAATGATACCCAAACCTTATTCAGAAAACCTGAAAGTGGTCTCCATCGAATCCTTGACTCAGGATACGGACGACGCCGTCATCTGGCGGGGACCCTTAAAGATGCACGTCATCCGCCAGTTCATCTCAGACGTGCACTGGGGACGACTCGATTACCTGATTCTCGATTCACCCCCCGGAACGGGAGATGAACCGCTTTCTGTGGCGCAAACGATCCCTGGTGCCAAGGCGATTATCGTGACCACGCCTCAGGAGATCTCTTTGGCCGACATCAGGAAATCAATCAATTTCTGCAGAACCGTTAAAATGGAACTCTTTGGATTGATAGAAAACATGAGCGGTTTTGTGTGCCCCCACTGCGGCAAGCCCGTGGACCTGTTTGGCACCGGAGGCGGGTTTAAGACAGCCCTGGCAATGAATGTCCCCTTCCTGGGTCGAATCCCCTTTGATCCCAAGATGGTGGAGTGCGCTGACGCGGGGGAATCCTACCTGGAGAAATATCCGGACACAGAGGTCACGCAAGCCTACAACCAAATTGTCGCAACAATCATGGAAGCGGACCAGACAAAAACACCTGAAACTGAATCGATCCATAGGGAAGAAAAAGATGAAAAGGAGAAAACGGTTATGAAAATTGCGATCCCTGTGGCCGAAGGACGGCTGACAGCCCATTTCGGCCATGCTGCGGAATTTGCCATTGTCCACATGGAAAACCAGGAAATAAGAAGGAAGGAACTATTGACCCCACCCACCCACGAGCCGGGAGTGCTCCCGCGATGGCTCCATGAACTCGGAGTTGAGGTGATCCTTACGGGGGGCATGGGCCAGCGGGCCCTGAGCCTTTTTGGAGAAAACGGCATCAGGGTCGTCACTGGGGCCCCCGGCCTTACGCCTGAGGAACTGGTCCAGCAATACCTCACCAACACCCTGGTCGCGGGAGAAAACGTGTGTGACCATTAAAGGACAGGAATGGGTGTAAGAAGGATAGTCACGTATCCGGATACGGTTCTACGTGAGCGGGCTGAGCCCATCACCAACATCGACGGAAAGATCCAGCAGCTCATCGATGATATGGCCGACACCATGTACCACGCACAAAACGCCATTGGGCTGGCAAGCAACCAGGTGGGAGAACCGTGTCGCATCATCATGTTCGACACCTCAGCCAAGGACGCCCCGAATGATCTCATTGTGCTCCTCAACCCGGAAATCATTGAGGCCGACGGGGTAATCGTCAATGAAGAAGGGTGCCTGAGCGTTATTGACTACAGGGCGGACGTTAAACGCTCTGAACGTGTTACCGTCAAGGGTATAGATAGAGAGGGGAATGCGATCACTCTCAAAAAGGAAGGGCTTGCTGCCATCGTATTACAGCACGAGATTGATCACCTGAACGGCACTCTATTTATTGACCATATTAGCAAGCTCAGGCGAGAGCTTTACAAAAGAAGGTTGAAAAAAAAGTTGTTAAAGGAGAGGGACTCCTCGTCACA
>DAOVEU010000342.1:0-3207 GCA_030668805.1 Desulfobacterales bacterium | reverse complement strand
GTAGCCCACCGATCCTACATTGAATTGCCGTTACCGATACTTACCCCATCCCCAAACGGAGTATGGATATCACATCCCGTCTCATTTGGGAACCAAAAAGAGGCTCTAAAGATCTCTGTTTGATATCTGTGGCTCAGAACAAGGGTTGTTAAAACACAGATGTCCTTGCAGTATCACCACTGACACAATGAAGAACCGGTGGCAGATCTCTTGCCACCAGTGACACTCCCCAACCGGACGAATTTATCGATGATTTGTATTGTACATCTTTACAGATTTCTGAACGCTAAATACAAGAAGACACCGATCCTATTCTTTTTCGAAGAACATCCGATAATGGTCAAAAATAGCCCTTTCAAAGACTTTTCTCTGATCGTTGTAAAGATATGATGCTATCCTGTAAGGAAAATCCCTGTCTTTGAGAAAACTCAGGGTTAGCTTGGCAATAATAGACCATTTATAAGACTTTTTCATACAGTGTGTAAAGCACTTGTCAACCGCCTTTCTCCATTCTTTAAGTGTGTGGACATAATCACGCCGCCCATTATTTGAATCGATAAGTCTGAAATAAGGGCGGGCACTTTTAACAATCTGCTCTTTTCCGGTCGGCAACCAGGAGCCAGGATAGAATTTCTTCAACCGGGCCAGAATCTTCTTGTCTGTTCCTTCAGCCGCACTCAAGTCCGCATCAGTCTCAGGGTCTGGTACTGTTTTACCCCATGTCATGGTTTGAAGGTACAGCCGACCACGCTTAGGCAAGTGCGATGCACAGAACTTGAAGAAATCTGCATATATCTGCTCTTGTTTTCCAGAGAGATATTCATCTATTGAGCAAAAATGTTCAAATGCTCCGATAGAGATAACAGCGTCAAATTCTCCGAGTTCTTCAAGCCCAACAGTTTTCCAATCTTTTGAAATAACCTTAAGTTGGTTGCGCTTACATGACTCTGCTTGGGCAGGTGATAATGTTAGACCAAGAGCATGTCCGCCCTTTTCTCTGATGGAGTTCATCATATTACCCCATCCGCAACCGACATCGAGAACTCTAAGACCGGCGTGAAAGTCTATTCCGTTAAGAATCCATTCGTGTTTATCTTTTTGCGCCTGTTCCAGCGTTTTGGAATAGTCCCCATTGTAATAAGCTCCGCTTATGTCCGCCATCTCTCCTAAGGATAAACGGAACAACTCATCCATCCAGTCGTATGTGAGGGCTATTTCAGTTTGAGTTGCCATTATGCATGCCCCTAACTTTAGTACTCAGGAGACGGGCCAGCATGGCCAACTAGGGCAAAATGGAGGGTTAAAGAGTAGTGAGCGGTACAGCTGTGATATCACTGGCTATAACAGGCCAAGGAACAGCAACAGGAATTTTCCGTTAGGACCAGGACTTTGCCCTTTAGCCTGTTTTAAAACTTTCAATTGTTGAATGTGTTTTTTTGAGGTCTAGATATCTTTTGCCGCACCTACTAACTTATCAAACTTCTCAACTTCAACTACTGGTGATGTCGTAAAGAAGATCCCTGTTAGTTTGTTTAATGCAACCGATGTCGCAAGGGCCTTTTCCATATCAGGTAAATCCAAAGTAAGAACAAGATCGTGTTCTCCGAGCACAGCATACATAGATATAACCTTTCCGCCATGCTTTTTGATCACCTCAACAGCCTTATCTGTTCGTTCTGCACTGATTCCCTTTATCGCCTCTGAAGAGTACTTTCCAAACATCATAAATATTGGCATATCAACTCCTCCTTTCTGTTCCCGTTTTATTTCATAAACTGAGGCCAGATATATAACCAATAAAAAGTACAACCCTTCTTTATATAACTAAATATCCGATTTCGGCTTCTCAATTCTTTCCATCGACAGTAGGGATCTTCATTTTTATATTAAACCACCCGCTGTTGGCTTTGTCCATAGGGGCAGGGATTCAATTTGATAAGGGAAATCCCTAATAGAGGGGAATTTCTCCCGTGGACAAGTCAGGAAAATAACCAATGTCGAGCATTCTTGAGGGTAGGCTTAATCCTTCCAAAGGTCCAGATCGATCAGTTGGATTGGAGAAAGAATGCGTTTCTTTACGGAGACAGCCCCAAGAGAGTGACGCTGGAATGAGGAGGGGCGGTAGCGGACTAAAACAAACTCCGCCTGAACCGGCAAGGGTCGATGGTGAATATACAATATGTTGGGGGGGCCGAGTCTGGCAGGAGAAGCTGGCGATGGCTTGCCACCATCGTAACTCTTGGAAATTTGGCGATATCAGAACCAAATCGAAACTGCAATGGTTCTCTTTTTTCTTCATCTCGCCGGATCACGAGGATAGCCCCTCTATCAGAGCAGCGACATTGTGACCCAGGACGTCATGGTTATATCCACCCTCCAGGATAGCAAAGCAGCCACCAGAGGCACGGGCAGTCTGGCGGACCATCGTCCCAATGGCGAAATAATCTTCGGTCTCAAGAAGTCCACCCCAATCGTCGATGTGATTGTCGAAACCAGCTGAAATCCCGATCAGATCAACTTGAACACCTGACAAGATATGTCCAACTTGGCGAACGTATTCCTCTCGGCTCCGTTCGGATGGGTTATGGATCTTCACCCAGTCCTTGTCACCCAAGATATTTACCGTTCCATCCCCAAAATGAAGGTCAATATCAAGGACAAGGGCCGTGCTTATCAGCCCTTCCCCACGCAACGCAAGAAGAGCTATCGCCATATTGTTAAAATAGCAGAACCCCCAGGAACTGTACGAGGATGCGTGGTGACCGGGTGGACGGATCAGACCGAAAGCAGGTTCCCGAAGCCCTATACGAGCCGCCTGAATAGCCCCACCAGCGGCCAGGGCGGCAATAGAATAAGGGTCATTCTCTCGCACATAGTCGACATGAGTGTTTGTGTGGGCGGCGGCAATGTGAGTCTCAGATGCAGGCTCGGGAGTGACAAACTCCACATCAGAGCCAATCACCTCCACTATTGCCTCCATTCGCCCCGCTTCAGCGGCTGGCTCAGATGTATAAACCTGATAGAAATCCTTGTGAAAAACAACTTTCATGAATTCCAGCGGACGGGTTGTTATTATTGATTGCAGTAAGCTCCACGGTTAAGACTTCAGGGCTTGCCAACTTGCTCAACACGATCCCTGACGCACGCGACCAGAGTCTCGAGATCACTTTTCCTCAGTTGCAGCAGGAAACTCAGATCAACCTCAAC
>DAOVEU010000232.1:0-4289 GCA_030668805.1 Desulfobacterales bacterium | reverse complement strand
GTTTAACGATTACACTCGTATCGACGTAGAGCACTTAGAACCTGTCCTCCCTGCCTTCAATAACTATTTCGCTTATTGGCTTTCCTTTAAGGTCAATAGCTTCATTGTAGAAATCAGGCCACTCGATTTCGCTTTTAGGGGGTAAGGACACTATTCTGGCTACGGGTTTTCCTCTTTTTGTAATGATTATTTCTTTACCATTAGTAATGCTGCTAAGAACCCTGGCAAAATTTTTCTGGATTTCTCCAACACTTGCTGTTTTCATGTTTTCTTTCCTTCTTCGATATTTACGCATATTATATACGTAATAAATGACATGTCAAGACCAAAATCCACCGCCTAAAAAAAGATATGGATATTTTGGTCGTTGGAAGGTTTTATAGCATAGTTTTTTCCATGAGCTTGTTCGTAACTTCTTAAAAACCTGGGGTATTTGTTGCCCTCCGTAGTCACAGCAATCCCGCCTCGGCGGGATTGCTGGAAAGGGTTTGGGTAACAAAATGTACATCTACCCGGACTTTTTGAGAAGTTACTCGGAATTTGTACAATGCATTGAAATCATACCCGTTCAATAGCAATATATTTCTGCCGTCCAGATGGAATGCCGGAGTGTTGGAGGAAAGATGAAACAGGTTCATACCGACGCAGCCCAGGTTCAGAATTCATGGTCTTCATTTGCGATCACCATGTAGAGCTCGCGTCGGTCGGCAGCAGTCATGAGCCGCTGTTTAAAGGTGCTGTCCTTGAGTAATCGCGATATCCTGGCAAGCATCCGTAGATGAACGCCTGTCGAGTTTTCAGGGGCCATCAACAGGAAGAAGAGGTGAGCGGGCTTGCCGTCGATGGCTTCAAAGTCAACGCCCTTGTGGCTTCGTCCAAAGCCAACTACCAACGACTCAAGAGACTTCATCTTTCCGTGGGGGATGGCGATGCCCCCTCCGATGCCGGTGCTGCCAAGGCGCTCACGCTCCAAGAGTACGCGAACCATCTCCTCCTGGTTGACCCCGAAGGCCTTTGCCACGGGAGCCGTGAGCTGTTCCAGCACCCCCTTCTTGTCGGTGGCATTCAGTTCGGAAATGATGGCCTCTTCTTTCAGCGTGTTTAAGATTCTCATGTGGGTTGAATCAATCCGTAATTGCCGTCTTTCAGGCGATACAACACATTGACCTTTTCGGTCTGGGCATTGGTAAAGACCAGAAAGCTGCCCTTGATCAGGTCCATTTGTAAAACCGCTTCATCAACATCCATAGGTTTGTACTCGATATTCTTGATTCTAACAATTCGGGGTGCTGCCTCCTGCCCCAGATCCCCGGTTGCCGTTACACCAGCCTCTTCATATCGAAACATCTTAGATCTTGCAGCTGTCGACCGAAGCCTCTTAAATTTTTTCTTATTCTTTATAATCTGCTTCTCAAGCTTATCCAGGGCCATATCTATGGCCGAATACATATCGGAAGTCTCCTCATGACCATTTACAACGAATCCATCCGCACTAATGTTTATGTCGGCAATGTGACGGAATTTCTCCACGGTTAGTACCACGTTTGCTTTAGCGGGATTCTCTACGTACTTATCAAATCGATCCAGCTTTTCACATGCATATGCCTTCAGAGTTTCTGAGGGATCAAGGTTCATGAAAGTCACCGACGTTTGCATTCTGATTGACCTCCTCTTATATTTTTGCGTTTGTTAGATGGCAGCACGCCCAACATCTCCCGGTATTTGGCGACTGTCCTGCGAGCTATGTTAATGTTTGAAGATTTCAAAATCTCAACCATCTTTTTGTCACTATACGGCTTGGTGGGATCTTCAGACTCAATAATCTGCCGAATCTTATCCTTGACACTTGCCGAGGCAATCGCCGCTCCGTCAAACCGGTTAATAGAACTATTGAAAAAGAACTTCAATTCAAAAATGCCCTGCGGGGTATGGACGTACTTGTTCGTGGTAACGCGACTCACGGTGGACTCGTGCATCTCGATGTCCCAAGCCACATCCCGCAATACCATTGGCTTCAAATGAGCAATCCCCTTTTCCAGAAAATCTCGTTGATAACGGATAATACTTTCAACCACCTTGTAAATGGTCCTCTGGCGCTGGTGAATGCTGCGAATCAGCCACACCGCAGACCGGAGTTTATTCTTGATGTAGTCCCTTGTATGGCCCGCAAACTCCGCTCCTTTACTACTTAACGCTTCCTTATAAAAAGAGCTTATGCGGAGCTTAGGCATGCCGTCCTCGTTTAGGACAATAACAAATTCATCGCCCACCTTGTACACAAAGACATCAGGGCTTATGTATTGGGGTTCTTCGTCGCTGAACTGCCGACCAGGTTTCGGTTCCATCCTGGTGATAATCTCGACAGCAGAAAGGACATCATCAAGGCCAATACCAAGTACCCGGGAAATCGCCTTGTAGTTCTTGTTCTCGAGGTGCTTAACATGATTCTGGATAATCTGAACCACAATGGAATCGTGCAACCCCAACTGCCTCACCTGAATCAATAGACACTCCCTTAGATCTCGAGCACACACGCCCGGGGGATCAAAGGATTGCATCTTGCCCAGGACGCTTTCTGCCTCTGATGTGTCTGCCTCGGCCAGAGTTGCAATCTCATCCAGAGTAGCCTGAAGATAGCCGTCTCTGTTGAGGTTGCCAATGATCGCACTGCCAATCCTTTCCTCTCTCCTGGTTGGAAGGGAAAGCAGAAGTTGCCACATCAGATGTTCGCTCAAGGACTCTCGCCGGGCTATGAAATTTTCGTATTCCGGGACTTCCCGTTGCTCAGCTTCAAAATAGACGGGCCCAGGGGTGTTGTATTCTCCCAAATAGTTGGACCAGTCGATATCTGCTCGAGCAGTTTCCTCCATGGTTACTGGCTCTAGCGGAGGCGTCTCTGGCGGGGTAGTTATCGGGTTACCACCAGCATCAGCCTCAGCTGGCATTCCCTCTGGCGCATCCTCAAGAAGCGGATTTTCCTCCATTTCCTGATTGATCACCTCCAACAGTTCCAGCCGAGCCAATTGCAGAAGCTTGATGGCCTGTTGAAGCTGGGGCGTCATGACCAGCTGCTGAGTAAGGCGAAGTTGCTGTCTAAGCTCTAAAGCCATTACAATCTAAAGCCTTCCCCCAAATAAACCTCTCGGGCCACGCTGCTTGCGGCAATAGCCTCCGGAGGTCCTGATTCAATCAACATGCCTTCGCTCAAGATGTACGCCCGGTCACAAACCCCAAGAGTCTCACGCACATTGTGGTCTGATATGACCACCCCAATTCCTCGCTCCTTGAGCTGTCCGATGACCTGTTGTATGTCAATCACGGCGATAGGGTCAATGCCGGCAAAGGGTTCGTCAAGGAAAATAAATGATGGCGCGGTTACAAGGGCCCGCGTGATCTCCACACGGCGTCGTTCCCCACCCGACAAGGTATAAGCCTTACGGCCTGCCAGGTGCCAGATATTCAATCCTTCAAGGAGTTCCCTGAGACGGCTGTACCGCTCAGACCTGGTAAGAGGGAGGGTTTCCAAAATGGCCAATATGTTATCTCCCACAGTCAACTTCCGAAAAATCGAGGCCTCCTGTGGAAGATATCCGATCCCCTTGCGCGCCCTAACATACATGGGGCATGAAGTGATCTCCTCCCCATTCAGGAAGACTTTCCCGCTGTCAGGCCGTATGAGTCCGACTATCATGTAAAAGGTTGTAGTCTTTCCAGCCCCATTGGGGCCGAGGAGTCCTACAACACACCCGCTTTCCACCTCAAGAGTGACCGAGTCAACCACACGCTTGTGTTTGTAAATCTTGACCAAATCCTCAGCCAGCAATTTCGCCATTACTTCGTCAAGCCTCCACCTTCTTTGACATAAAGAGTGGCCTCCACCTGGTCTTTGCCGGCCCCTTCCACCAGAGTTCGATTTTCAGCTTGAAACAGCGTGATCTTTTTTCCCCGGACCATGTTCTTTCCAGACCATACCCTTGGGTCTCCTCCGCTGAGCTCCAGCACCTCTTGGTCAGCCAAATAAACGGCCTTGTCCGCCACAGCCGTCTTGGTCTTATTGTCAAAGACGATCTTGACATTTCCTTGAGAGACGATCTTCTCAATCGCGCCAGCCCCCATAGATGTATGTCCACCAGGCTTATAGAAAACCTTCATGCGATCAGCCGTAATAACAACGTCATCCTGTGTAGCCATGACGTTTCCTGTAAACTCCACCCACCTCATCTCATGGTCCGACTCCAGCCTATCGGAGGTAATGCGTATGGCAGTTTCAGCCTCCCCATGCTTTTCGC
>DAOVEU010000042.1:0-9084 GCA_030668805.1 Desulfobacterales bacterium | reverse complement strand
GAAGAGAGACTTTTTTGAAAATGGGAAGGCCTTCCATAAACAGGAAGACGACAATGATGGCAAGGGTTGTTATGGAAGCGAGTGCGACACAGAAGAAAAAGAATCGGATTGCCCGGTCCCTCCTTTGACGACTTTTTCCGGTTTGACCGCTTCTTTCCATGCTCTTTGCTTTTGTTGATAAGGCTCCGGGCGGAGACCCGTCTGCCAAGACCTGCCGCCCACCCGCTGACCTGCCCGCTCGCCGTGTAGCTCCAATGCCTGCACACATGGCAATGGCGGGCAGGTGCCAAGACCTGCCCCGCGCCCACCCGCTGACCTGCCCGCTCGCCGATCTTGCGAGGCAGACGGGGCATTGGCGGGCAGGTAAACCCCGCTCCTACGAACCGTACGTTCCCAAGCGTGTAGGGGCGGGCTTTATGCCCGCCGGAAGAGGATGAAGACGAGTTTCCTGCAATAATTTCTTCAAGTCCTTAACTTTAGCTCACTTTAGGCACTTTAGCTCACTTTAGGCACTCTTGCGTAGGATGACGCGTTGAATCCAGTACGGGAGAAGCTCCCATTATGACCGTCCAGACTATAACCGCCATCTAGTACAAAGGCACATACCCTGCATCGCTCACGTATTCTTGACCTTTTTTCGGGTGCACAACAAAGTTGATGAATTTGAGTGTATCTCCCTTTGGCCAGCCCCTCGTGAACATGTAGAGGGGTCTGCTAATAGGGTATGTCCCGTTCAGGGTTGTTTCCTCAGACCCCACGATTCGATTTACCATCAAAGCCTTGACGCTCTTATCCATATATCCAAAGCCGATGTAACCGATGGCGTTCTTGTTTTTTGAAACGGCCTGCACAATAGCTCCGTTGGAGGCCTGAAGAAGCGCCCCCGGGAAAACCCTTTCCTTGTTCATTACTTTCTTATACCAGACCTCGTAGGTCCCGGAAGAGGTGTCGCGGGAAATGACCACAATCGGTCTGTCAGGCCCGCCCACTTCTTTCCAGTTCTTGACTTCGCCTTTGTAAATGGCTTTCAGTTGGGCCATGGTGAGATTGACCACTGAATTGCTGGGATGCACCACCGGCACAATGCAGTCATAGGCCACAGCAAAGGGCACCGGATATGCGCCTTTTTCGATGGCGAGTTTTACTTCCTTGGGTTTGATAAATCGGGAGCTGTCCGCGATATCGGTGCTTCCGTCAATGAGAGCCTTGATCCCGTTGCCGGATCCGCCACCCGAAATAGAGATCTTCACATCAGGGTGTTGCTTCATATAGACTTCTGCCACTTTTTGTGCAATGGGGAGCACCGTGGTGGAACCTTTGATGACAAGATTTCCTGCCCATACCGAATTTGCCGCGGCAAAGAACGCCAAGACGAGCACCAGTACGATAAAGCCTGCTTTTTTCATGGATTTTCCTCCTAAGTTTTTAGTATTTTTTACTATAAGGGCCGATTGTTAGGACTTTGTTAGAACAAAATAAGAAATCTGTTAGGCCCTTTTAATTTTGCCCCCCTTACGTTAAAGAAGAATAAAGGAGCCCTGCCCTGCTTCTCCAAAGAACTTCGCTTCTTGATGAAGCTAGTCTTAGACTGTTATTGATGTGTTAAAGGCTGGTTAGAATTGGGTGAACATGAAAAGCGGAAAAATGATAGTGCGCCCTGATATGAATGTGGAAGTGCAGATATGTTGAGGAGTCATTCGCAACTCCGCAGCGTGAGCGGCGGCCAGCGCGCCTCAAAAGAGAGAACCAAAAAAAATCCCGTCCACTTGACGCGGCAGTTAGACTAACTTGGCGCTATCATAGAAAAAAGCCCTTCGCGAAGAAACACTGCATAGGAATGTCAAAATGTCGGGGATGTCTCGCTTTCCAAGACGTCTTGTCAAAAATGAAGAGTTGACCCGTATGGTTTCTTTTATTGTGGTGTTATTACTCGGCTATATTCTGATAATCGTCAGTAGAAACTTTGCCCTTTGCATAATCTTCATGCCATCCATCCGGGACAGGCATTCTTTTATATAGACGTTGGCGATCAGAGACGGGCGTTATTCGTTATTCGCTTTATTCGGGGAAGCCCTTCAGATTTACAGATGTGTGTCAAATGATTAAACGCCAAGGTAGTCCATGGTGTTTGGCCACTGCAAATCTCAGAGTTAGTCCCAAGCCTTGATTAAAACTGGAAGACTAAATGGCGTCCCCAGTTTACGCGAACAAAGATCTCATGCTACTCTGTGTTGGCCCCCAAGAAATTCCAGATCTCTGTCCTATAGCCAACTCGCCCTGAGAAACCTCTAGTATCGATGTCTTTTCGAGATCACAACTCGGAAACAGCTTGAGTCGAGTACATTGTGCTTGCCAACATCATAACCCAAGAATTCAATAATCTTGTTGTAGATTTGTGATATAAGCATTTGTCAAGTTGTTGGGCCAAGTTTTGGCAAACTAATATGGGGGGGGAAAGCTGTTGTCAGGGAAAAGGATCAAGAAATCAGGCTGGAAATGGTTTTGCCTGGATATGACAAATCGTCGGAGGCAAAGAGCCTGAATTGCCGCATAGACTTTGACAAAATTTGTGAAGCAGCTTAAACAGTAATGGTGCGCTTCTTGACCTCAACCATGTCAGCTGCACAAGAATAAAACGATTGTTGGATTCCTGGAGGCAAGAAGCGCAAAGGAGTTCCAAGGACAAGTCGTGAAGCTAAGATTGAAAATAACTTGGCAGATTTCGCGCTCAGATTTGGGTAAAAAATCGCCATTGATAACTCATTTAAACTGTTGGAGAAGTAAAATGTCACGAAACAATGGACGTCGTGAAATGCCAACCACAAGGATCAACTGACACTGCCCAATCCGGAGATCAACGCACAGATGTTTCTGAAAAACAATAAGATAAAAGTGGGCCGAAATGATCCTTGCCCTTGTGGAAGCGGTCTCAAATATAAAAAATGTTGCCTTGGCAAGAAGGTCCCAGGCGCCAGCAGCCTAAAGGAGCTGTATTTTCAAAAACATGAGATTCGGCTCAAGGGAGAAAAGGATATTGAAGGTATCAGAAACGCTGGACGTCTGGTGCTGGATACCCTCGATCTTGTGGAGGCGAAAATTAGGCCGGGAATGAGGACCGACGAGATTAACACCCTCGTTCATGAATTTACCATCAAGAACGGCGCTATCCCTGCCCCCTTGAACTACAAAGGCTTTCCGAAGAGTGTGTGTGTTTCTGCCAATGAGGTGATCTGTCATGGCATCCCTGGAGAAAGAGTTGTAGTGGAGGGCGATATTGTCAATGTGGACATCACTTCCGTTTTGAAAGGATATTATGCCGACGCCAGCAAGACTTTTTGCGTTGGAACATTAGGTGCGGATGCGAAAAAGATTGTCAGGGTGGCTCGGGAGTGTCTGAGATTGGGCATGACGCAAGTGCAACCTGGAAACACCATAGGAGACATAGGTTGGACCATTCAGACGTACGCGGAAGGGCAAGGCTGCTCAGTAGTCAGGGAATTTGTGGGCCATGGTGTAGGGTTTGAATTCCACGAACCTCCTCAGGTCCCCCATTACGGTCGAAAAGGGCAAGGGGTTCGCCTAGTTGCAGGCATGGTCTTTACGGTTGAACCTATGATCAATTTGGGCAAAAAAGATCTTCGGATTTTGGAAGACAAGTGGACCGCTGTCACAGCCGACGCATCTCTTTCTGCACAGTTTGAACAGACTCTTCTTGTCACGGAGGATGGTTTTGAGAGTCTTACCCCCTTCTAGCAGCTTACCATATTTCCCCTCCACCCTTACTCCGTGAACTGTCACGCTCATTTTGTCATTTGAAACAAGACAGGGAAATTTCCGAAAGGAGCGAGGTTTTCACCGATTTTGGGGGCACCACTGCTGTATGACCCCAAACGCATGATCGGATAAAACCTATTGAAGCCAATACTCTATTTCAGGCAGCTGCGAGCCCTGTTAAATAGTATGATCAAAAGTTTGACGATACTTACGGTTGACAGCAGATTCAAAAAGGAGAATTGACGATGCGTTTCGTTTGATTGAACAGGGTAAATATGACGGGTCGATGATCAGTTCTGGAATATGTGTGGCCTTTCGGACGGGCGGATCGTGGTTCCTTGTGTCCCACAAATCAAGAATGCTTGCCACTGTACGTAACTGCTGGAAATGTAACGATATCTAAAGCATATCATTATTTGGTCATAGACCGCTTGGCAAGATGATCAGCTTTTTTCAACCTCAGGCTCTGTTAACCCAGAGTTTCATCTATAGAGCCATCCGGGAGCATGGAATCGGGGTGGAATTCTCCTTTTTCCTCCATCTCATATCTCCGACAGTTGTGCCACTCTCCATAGCAATACCGGTCAATCCACTTTCGATTAAGTTTTCCATGCTCATAGAATCGCTTCATCGGGCATACCACATACCATTTGCATTCCTTGTGAAGCGCTTTCATTCCCGGGAATATTCACCTGTCAGATCGGTCACCATGTCTCAGCCCCAATTTTATGTCGAGGACAGGGCTCCCAGCAATTGCATCGAGTCCCTCCACGTAAAGGGTATGCCCCTCAATCTTCAAAAGCTTTACTTCTGAAACAGCGATCTTGGACAGCCTGTACGGGGTCCGAGCGGCAAAAACGCCGACTCTTTTCCCGTCCAAACGTCTGTTAAAGACCGAGCTTACTGAATTCACCTTATGGAGATAATAGACAATCAGCAAGAATGCCTCCTCTTCCAATTTATACATAAACCGCTTTTGCGACGGAAGGAGATCGATGCGGGAAACCTTCTTTGAACCTGCAGCAAAACCATCTACTTCATGGTGTTGAAGATCGGTTGTTACTTTTCCGATGGGAAATATTTCAAAAGGCTTTACATCACCATACATACATGCCAAACAAACGGCCTTATCGTCGATGATACACACTTCGCCTTTATTGACTTCCCGGCCGCATTCCGAACAGATGGTCCTGTTGTTATCCATGGGGAGCAACCTCAAAGGGGAGACACACAGCATAACCCACACCTGGCCCGCTCATATTAAGATGTTTTGCCAAATCCGTCAATGCATATCCCAACTCTCGCACAGCCCAGTAGCAAAACAAACCCCTGGCTTCCGCTAGAATCTTTTCCCGACTCTTCGAACAGATTTCTTTCAGATCAAATGCCAGCACCGATGGCAGAAACATCCGAATAACCACGCTTTGGTCGGCGTGCAGGAATGCCGTGCAACATTCCCTCCACACTTATATCTTCGTCAATGTCTGGCCAATGAATACCCTGGCCGTCTCCAATAATCTCAAAATTCGAGCGTTGCTCTGGTGTTGCCTCTGACAAACGCCATGACCAAGCGAGTGGGACACTAATCGTACGACCATCAACAAGATAAGCGGTAATCTCCTCCTTGGTGATACGGATATCTCTAATTCGTGGTTCCACTATACTAGTCGCAGTGTTCATTCCACGCCTCCATAATTGTGTTTCGGTTGAGCGGAATCACCGACTCCAATATGGATTTCTTTCGCCATTTCTATCCCCTCCGTGCTCGCGGGCTGATCTCATACAGATCGTTAGTTGGTGTCCATCCGGAAACTCCGGATGGACACCAACGCAGTTTCCTATTCAGAAATGAGCAATTTTTTGCAAGGTCAAGGAAATCAAGGGGTTGCGCGGAGGCGTACTGTAGTACGTCGCACAAGCAATTCCGAAGATTGACGCAGAGATTGCGGAAAAGGGCCATTTCTGGATGGAAACTAGTTGAGAAGGTGACCTACATCTTACGCCCTGGGCAGGTGGATTGAAAAAGTGCTACCAGTTCCTGAGGTACTCTCAACAGCCACATGGCCGCCATGGGCCTGGGCGATGTGCTTGACAATGGCAAGACCAAGCCCCGTGCCACCCAGTTGTCTGCTTCTTGCCTTATCAACCCGATAAAACCGTTCAAAGAGACGGGGCAAATGTTCTTTCTCGATGCCGCAGCCCTGGTCACGGACGGTGATAATGATTTCATTGTCTGTTTGGGTGGCCTCTACCCGGATGACACCTCCCTCATCACTATACTTGATGGCGTTATCAAAGAGGTTCACGAAAGCCTGTTCAAGGAGCGGTGCATCCATTTTTGTGACCATGTCGTCAGGACAAGACAGCTCAATCCTGATTTTCTTGGCCACGGCGCTAACCTCGCAAACCTGGATCGCGGTCTGGAGCACGTCCTTAACCCTCCCCTCAGCCAGTATGACCTCCTCTCTTTCAGCCTCCCGTTCTATCCTGGAAAGGGTGAGAAGATCCTCGATAATGGCCTCCAGGCGATCCACGTGTTTTTCAATGATTGCCAGAAACCGCTCGGCGTCCTCGAGATTCTTGACCGCGCCATCACGGAGCGTCTCCACAAACCCTTTAATAGCTGTGATCGGGGTCTTTATCTCATGGGAAACATTGGCAACAAAGTCGCGGCGAACCTTTTCAAGTTTCTGGAGGCGTGTGACATCGTTTAAAACGATGAGGGCGCCGATTTGCTTCCCCTGTGCATCACTCAGTAGCGTGCCGTGGCCGTTAAGAAACCGCTCCCCATCAGAAGACAGAATAATATCCTTTTCGACCGGCTCCTGGCTGGATAATGCGTTTGTCACAAACTGTTGCAGGACCGTGTTTCTGACGACCTCCTGGATGCTCCGGCCTTGGGCCTCGGATCGATTACATCCGAACATATGAGCGGCAGCATGATTCATACTGATAACCCGCTCTTCCATGTCTACTGCAATCACGCCTTCAACCATACTGGAAAGCACGGCCTCAATTTCGTTTCGTTGCCGGATGATAGTATTGATCCGTTCATGGAGTTGCAGGGCCATTTTTTTCATGGCTTCGGAAAGACCTCCAATCTCTTCTGAATTGGAGACAGGTAACCTGCATTCGAAATCACCGCGGGCAAAAGATTCTGCACCTTTCTTAATTTCTTCGATTGGGCGGGTGATGCGGCGAGACACAATCAAACTAAGCACCGCAGCAAATAGGGCTATGATCAGACCCGCAACTGCAATCTTGATCTGGATGTTTTTTAGGGCCACGTCTATGGCATTCACAGGGATAGAGGTACGAACGACCGCAAGGGTGTGACTATTTTTTTTGATGGGTATTCCCACATACATCATGTTCTTTTTTAGGGTCCGGCTATACCTTGTGGACGTGCCGGAAGGTCCTGTCAGGGCTCGGATGAATTCTGGCCGGTCCGCATGATTATCCATTCTCGCAGGATCTTCCTGGGAATCGCCAATGACCTTACCGGAGGGGAGTATGATGGTGATACGGGTTGAAGCTCGCGCACCGATTTTCTTGCACAATAAGTCAACGTCCTTTTCATCCAGGGGATCGAGATGTTTCAGGATTTGTTTCTCAACAAGGTGGGCTCGTGCTTCGAGATCGGATGCAGTTTGTTCAAGAAAGAAATGCCTTAGTGACTTTGATGCATACCATGTTACTGCCAACAGAGATATGAGTGTAATCAGCAGATAAGAGGGATAGAGTTGCCAGAGCAACCGTCTCTTTTTTGGCATAGCCCTACTCCTTGAATCGATACCCTACGCCCCGGACCGTTTCAATATACTTCCCGGCAGGCCCCAGTTTTCTCCGCAGTCCGACGATCTGGACATCCACTGAACGATCTGTGACAGGGTAATCTTCGCCTCGAACAGCATCGACGATCTGGAAACGGGTAAACACCCATCCCGGTCTTCTCGCCAGGTAATTTAGGATGCCAAATTCTGTGAAGGTCAATTGAACGGGCTTACCGTTGACGAGCACCTCGTGACGTCCGGGATGGATCAGAAGATTGTGAATTTGAAAAGCCGATGTGTCCTCTGACGGTTCTTTCACCTTTCTACGGAGAACAGCTCTCACTCTCGCCACCAAAATCCGAGGGCTGAAAGGCTTGGTGATGTAATCGTCGGCGCCAAGTTCCAAGCCTGTTACGATGTCTGCTTCTTCGCCCTTGGCTGTCAACATCACGATAGGAATATTTTTGGTGTTGGGATCATTTTTCAGGCGTCTGGTGACTTCCAAACCATCTATACCGGGAAGCATAAGGTCCAGGACAATGAGTCCTGGAATTTCCGATCGCACGAGGCTCAAAGCCTCCTCGCCTGATGCCGCGCAAGAGACCTGGTAGCCCTCTCTTGAAAGATTGAATCTGAGCAACTCTAAGATATCTTCTTCATCGTCTACCACGAGGATCTTTTCTTTTGCCATGATGTCATCCTTACCACAGGGTTATGTGAGGCAAAAATGCAATATAATATAAGAATGTTAGCAATCGACAAGGATTGTGTAAGGATTTTGTTAGCTTTCCTGATTATCAAACAAGCTTTGGTTTGGCGAAGATCTTGGGCGACATTTCCAGGGCGCTTTTAAGCAATTTAGGAAAAGAGATTCAGGCCAGATTATGATTACCGGTACAGCCTGTAGTCCACTCCGTGTTTCTTTGCCTTATAGGCAAACTTGCGCTCGGTTGTCTGAAGCAATTGAGCGGCCTGTGCCATGTTGCCCCGTGTGCTTTTCAATGCGTCTACCATCATCTCCCGTTCCAGATTCGCCAAACCATCCTCTAAAGACCTTCCGGGCAGGGTATCGGACTCCTCTGCTGTCTGGACAGTGGGGGGCAAGTGATAGCTGTGGATAACGCCCTCCTCACAGAGAAGGACGGCTCGCTCAATGCAGTTCTCAAGTTCGCGCACATTGCCTGGCCAGTGATACTGCATGAGCATGTCGATAGCAGGTGTGGAAAAACGGCGGATGTCCTTGTGGTTCTCCTTAGCGTATTTTTCCAGAAACAAGTCCGCCAAGAGCAGGATATCAGTCTTGCGCTCTCGCAACGGAGGCATGTAGATGGGAAAGACATTCAACCTATAGTACAGGTCACCTCGAAAGGTTTCTTCCTCCACGGCCTGTTCCAGATTTTTGTTGGTGGCAGCTATGATGCGGACGTCTGTCTTGATGGTCTCATATCCACCTACCCGTTCAAACTCCTTTTCCTGAAGAACTCGCAGGAGCTTCACCTGAACATCCATACCGATGGAACCGATTTCATCCAAAAAG